>JAPUKV010000069.1 GCA_027295475.1 Pseudomonadota bacterium | reverse complement strand
ACTATCGGCGAACGGGTCAATCAGGGCGGTATCGTCGGTTACTGCATCATCGCGCTGGGGATTATCGGCCTTTTGATCGCGATATGGCGCTGGATCGCCCTGTCGAGCGACAGCCGCAAAGTGACAGCCCAGCTCAAACGCGACACAGCCAGTACTGATAATCCGCTTGGCCGCGTTCTGGCAGCCTACGAGTCGAATCGCAACGCCGATACGGAAACCGTCGAACTCAAGTTGAGTGAGGCGGCGTTGAAAGAAATGCCGGCGCTGACAAAGGGATTGTTGTTCATCAAGGTGATTTCCGTTGTGGCGCCCCTGATGGGCCTCCTGGGCACCGTTACGGGCATGATCAAGACCTTCCAGGTGATCACCTTGTACGGTGCGGGCGATCCGAAGATGATGGCCGGCGGTATTTCACAGGCGTTGATGACGACGGTGCTGGGACTTGTCGTGGCGATTCCGATGGTGCTGATCCACACACTGGTCAGTGGCCAAAGCCGCAAGATCGTCAATATCATCCACTCACAAAGTGCCGGCATCATTGCCCAGCATTCTGAGAAGCACGGCTAGCGGGCTGACGAGGAGACGCAATGATTTGGCTGACTGACGCCTTTGAGGCCATCCGGAGCTTTATAGAACTGGGTGGCCCCATCTTGCGGGTGATCGCGGTCACGATTTTCGCGATGTGGGTTCTGATTGTCGAGCGCCTGGTGTATTTCCGCTCGTCGATGAGGACCATGTCCGTCGAGATTCACGATGCCTGGGAGGCGCGCGGCGAGCGCAGGTCCTGGAATGCACATCAGATCCGTGAGCTCATGATCTCGCGGTTTTCCATGGCGACAAATGCCGGCATTCCGATGATCCAGACACTGGTGGCCTTGTGCCCACTGTTGGGTCTGATGGGCACAGTGACCGGCATGATCAAGGTGTTCGAGGTTATGGCGGTATCTGGCTCCGGAAATGTCCGGGCGATGGCTGCCGGTGTCTCGCAGGCTACCGTGCCGACAATGGCGGGCATGGTTGGTGCTCTCTCGGGAGTTCTTCTTGTCACTTTGCTTAGCCGCCGTGCTGCGCGTGAGGTCGAGTTCCTCGAGGATTCGCTCACGATGGACCACTAGAAAGGATATACATATGCGTAGATCAAATGCAGGAATGGGCGTTGACGAGGAGGAAAATGAAATCAACCTCACACCGATGTTGGATGTTGTTTTCATCATGCTTATTTTCTTCATCGTAACGGCCTCGTTTATCAAGGAAGCGGGTATCGACGTTAACCGGCCCGATGCGCCGACAGCACAGAGAGTTGAAGACGCCAATATCCTGATCGCCATCAGTGCCAATGATGAGATCTGGATCGACCGCCGACTGATCGATCCGCGGGCTGTCCGCGCCAATATCGAAAGGCTGCACGCGGAGAATCCGAAAGGCTCGGTCGTCATTCAGGCGGACAAGAAATCGACCAATGAAATGCTGGTCATAGTGATGGATGCATCGCGCCAGGCAGGGGTGTATAACGTATCCATCGCTGCCAATAGAGATTAGGAACCGACCGCCGAATCCGGTGTCAGACGTATTAGCAGCTGCGGATGCTCGGCAGTGGTTTTTATTCGCCTTTTTTGAGGCAATCATACAGGAGAGCTAATCCATGCTAGGCAGATACGTATTCGCCGTCGTTGCCGGAACCCTGGTCACTCTGAGCCTGTTATTCATCATGCATTTGCTGATCGAGTTCGGCGAGACCGCGCTCACCTCGCCCCGTGACCGGCACACGCTCGAGTTTGTGCGCATCAAGCGGAATGAAAACCTCAATACCGAAGACCTAACGCCCGAGAAGCCGCCGAAGCCGCCCAAGGTGCCGCCTGAGATTCCGCCGCAGGACATGGACAATATTGATCCGAATGCGCCGACGATAAACATTGCGCCGCCGACCGTCGCCGCAAACGTCGATATTGGTGGCCCCGGTGGAATGAACATCGCCGAAGGCGATTACCTGCCGATCGTTCGCGTCGCACCGATTTATCCCGCTCGGGCGCTGTCTCGAGGCGTCGAAGGTTACGTCGATATGTCGTTCACGGTCACGGCAAGCGGTACCGTGAAGGATCCAATCGTCATGTTCTCTACCAGCAGTCTTTTTGACCGCGCTGCAACGAGAGCTGTGCTGAAGTTCAAGTACAAGCCACGCGTCGTGGATGGCCAGCCGGTCGAGGTCGTCGGCGTCAAGACCCGAATCACCTTCAAGATCGAGGAGTAGCCGAGGCACAGCCTGACAGATCGGAAGTGCGGGACTCAACTGAGAATATTTCGAGATGAAAAGTAAATTTGGTATTTCAGTGAAAATATGTCTCGTCTTGCTTGCGGGCATTCTTGCAGCGGGTGGCGCGTATGCTCAACAATCTGAGCGGGAAAAGCGCGACCAGCAGAAAACCAAGCAGGCGCAGGCAGTCAGCAAGGAAGTGTATGACAAGATCCTGCAGGCGCAGGAAAAGGTCGATGACGAAGACTACAAAGGCGCACTGCGCATTCTGCAAAACCTGAATCGAAGCGACAAGCTGACCGAGTATGAGAGGTCAAACGTTCTCAATTACATTGGTTTTGTCCATTACAACGTCGGCAACACCACTGCCGCGATCGCGACTTATGAGGAAATGCTTCGAATCCCGAGCCTGGAAGAACAGATCAGGAAGCAAACAGTTTATACACTTGCGCAGCTCAACACGATGGAGGAGCGATATAACGAGGCGATTCGACTCATCGAGCAGTGGTTCGTGCTGGAGCTGAATCCCGCGCCGGACCCGTATATCCTGTACGCCCAGAATCTGTACCAGGTTAACCGCTACCGGGACATGATCAAGCCGATCGAAACGGCGATGGAAATCGCGAGAAAACGCGACAAGCCGGTCAAGGAAGACTGGTACGTTCTTTTGAATTTCGCGTATTTTCAGCAGGAGGACTATCGCAAAGTACGTGACATCCAGAAAATCATGCTGGTCAATTGGCCGAAGAAACGATATTGGTTTTCGCTCGCCGGGGCTTATACGGAGCTGGGCGAGGAAAACAACCTGTTCGCGTCCTACGACGCCGCGCACACCCAGAAAATGCTGGAAAGAGAATCCGAGCTCGTGACGATGGCGCAGCTCTATATGCAGCACGAGGTTCCTTACAAAGCAGCGACATTGCTCGACTACGAAATGGAAAATGGCAGAGTCTTGCGAAATGCCAAGAATTACCGGTTGCTGTCGCAGGCCTGGTCTCTTGCACAGGAAGACGAGAAGTCCATTCCTGCACTCAAGGAAGCCGCCAGGCTGAGTAATGAAGGCGAGTTGGACCTGAGGCTCGGCAATGCGTATTTGAACCTCGGCCGTTACGCGGAGTGCGTATCCTCGGTCCAGGCCGGTCTGAGAAAGGGCGGCATCAAGAGCCCCGACAATGCCCAGATTTCTTTGGGCATGTGCCTCTATAACCAGCAGAAATACAGCGCGGCGATCCGTGCGTTTCGTGAGGCGCGGAAGACGCGACGTTCGGTCAGAATCTCTAATCAGTGGATCAATGTGATTAACAGCGACATCAAGCGGAACGAGCAAATCGCACTCGCCGAAGCGGCCGCGCGAAAACAGCTTCGAGAGCTGGCGAAGCGTCGCGAAGCCAGCGGCAGGTTCTGATCCGGGGACATCGCGGACCGAATACGCTTACGCGTCAAGCGGGGCGGGAATCACGCACCTGATCAACCAGACGGGACGTTGACCGGACTCGGTCAACCTCCCTACAATGGCGCCCCTTTAATCCGGAACAAGTAATGCCGAAGGTCACGTACATCATGCCAGCCGGCGAACGTATCGAAGTCGAAGTTGAAAACGGCTATTCGGTAATGGAAGGGGCGATCAACAACAACGTCGAGGGTATCGTTGCCGAATGTGGTGGCGCGTGTGCGTGTGCCACCTGTCATAGCTACATCGATGAAAGCTGGCTCGGTCGGCTGCCCGAAATGGATGACATGGAAGACAGCATGCTCGACGCCGCCTATGAGAGAAAGGACAATAGCCGCCTGACATGCCAGATTGAAATGAATGATGATCTGGACGGCCTGATTGTCCATGTCGCAGACAACGAAGCATAAGTAGAGAAAACCTTACGAAACAATAAAATACGAGTAATCACGGGAACAGCGGCGGTACTCCGCCGTCTCAGGAGGAGTCTCATGTCAATACAAGCAGGAGAAAAAATGCCGTCCGGTCTATTCGGAGTGATGACCGATGCAGGACCCGGAGCGGTTTCGACGGAGGATTTGTTTGGCGGCAAGAAAGTGGTTCTTTTTTCGGTGCCGGGTGCGTTTACGCCGACCTGTTCCATGAATCATGTGCCGGGGTTTGTCGATCACGCCGACGAAATTCTTGCCAAAGGCGTTGACACGATCGCCTGCATGGCCGTTAACGATATCTTTGTGATGGATGCCTGGGGTAAAGACAGGAGCGTTGGCGATAAGATATCGATGCTCGCCGACGGCAATGGCGAATACGCAAGCGCACTCGGTCTCGAGATGGACGCCACTGGTTTCGGCATGGGCATGCGTGGCCAGCGATTTGCGATTATCGTCGACGACGGTGTTGCAACTCACGTAGCTGTAGAGGAGCCGGGCAAGTTCGAAGTGAGTTCCGCCGAATCTGTTCTGGCGAATCTCTGAATACATGAACTACCGAAGGTAGGTGAACACGGAGCCGTCCAGGCTCCTCGGTCGCGCATCGTGCACCGCCGCGATCAGGAGCCGATGGCTTCCTCGAACTCCGGAACGATCTGAAAAAGATCGCCGACGATGCCGAGGTCGGCTACCTCAAATATCGGTGCATCCTCGTCTTTGTTAATCGCAACGATCGTGCCTGCATCCTTAATGCCGGTGAGATGCTGAATTGCACCCGAAATTCCAATGGCGATGTAGAGCTCCGGCGCAATAATCTTGCCTGTCTGGCCAACCTGCATTTCGTTGGCGACATAGCCGGCATCGACTGCCGCGCGCGATGCGCCGACACCGGCACCGAGCGCATCGGCCAGCTTGAATATGAGGTCGAAATTCTCGCTGCTGCCGAGGGCGCGACCGCCCGAGACGACTTTTGTCGCCGTCTGTAGATCCGGCCGATCGGATTGTCCCGCCTGCAACTCGACGAACCGCGTGTGATCGGGAATATCGGCATCCAGAGATACCTGTTCAACGCTTGCGGAATTGCCGGAGCCGACGCTCCTGAACGAAGCCGTCCTGACGGTTGCGACCACCGGTCTGTCATCGGGTGCCTCGACCGTGAGTATTGCGTTGCCCGCGTAAATTGGGCGCTTGAACTTGTGAGTGCCCAATACCGTCATCACGTCACTGATCTGATTCACGCCAAGCAAAGCTGCCACCCTGGGCATCAGGTCTTTACCGAAAGTCGTTGAGGGGCCCAGCAGATGCGAATAGCCGTCCGCCATCGCGACAAGCTGCGGAGCTATGACCGCTGCCAGTGGATACTGGTTCGCCGGACAATCGACAAGCAGGACCTTGCTTACCGAATCCAGTTGAGCTGCTTCATTGGCGATATCAGTGCCGCCATCGGCGAATACGGCCACATCGATTTCGGCATCGGCCAGCTTGCTGGCACATGCCATGCACTTCGCGGTGCTGAGGTTAAGGGATGATCCGTCGTGTTCCGCAATTACAAGTATTTTCGACATTACACCAGGCCTTTATCTTTTAGTGCGGCGACAAGTTCTGCGACGTCTTTTACGATGACGCCTTTCTGACGTTGTTCGGGTGGTTCGAAGGCGGCCGCCGTTATTGATGCTGCCGATTCGACGCCAAGATCGGCGACGGGTATCTGATCCAGGGTTTTTTTCTTCGCTTTCATGATGTCTGGAAGCTTCACGTAACGCGGCTCATTCAGACGAAGGTCAGTCGTGATAACCGCGGGCAAGTCAACGTCAATCACCTCGAGGCCGACATCCACTTCACGCGTAACCCTGGCAGTCGATCCATTCAGTTCAATCTTCGATGCAAAGGTCGCCTGCGGCCGTCCCCAGAGCGCGGCAAGCATCTGACCGGTTTGGTTATTGTCGTCGTCAATCGCCTGCTTACCGAGAAGCACCAGCTCCGCCGTCTCTCTCTTGATCAGTGCCTGGAATATTCTTGCACCGGTCAGAGGATTCACGGGCTCCGCAGTCTCGACGAGAATGGCTCTGTCAGCGCCCATTGCCAACCCTGTACGCAGCTGTTGTTGACACTCACTGCCACCGATCGAGACGACCACGACCTCGTTGGTTTCGCCACGTTCCTTCATGCGCAATGCTTCTTCGAGCGCGATTTCGTCGAAAGGATTGATACTCATCTTGACGCCGTCTGTTTCGACGCCGGAACCGTCCGATCGGACCCGGACCCGCACGTTGTAATCAACCACGCGTTTCAGACCCACAAGTATTCTTTCCACGAAACGTTCTCCTGGTTTCGAATAGAATTGAAATTATCGCCGACAGCCGCAGGACTGCGCATGGCATATTGTCTCCGAGGACAAACCGCTGTACAAGGCAGATATAACATTTCGCCACGGTTCGGCTCTTTTTGTCAGGACATCCGCCGGAAATGACCAGTTACAATTATTTGATCAGCGTTGACGAGCTAAGACGACAATGGAGCGAGCCGCACTGGCGGGTAATGGATTGCCGTTTTGACCTGATGCAGCCGGCGAAAGGACGCGAAGAATATGGGCAGGGCCACGTTCCGGGCGCTCAACATGCCAATCTCGACCAGGACCTCGCCGGGCCAGTCACTGCTGCGACGGGTCGGCATCCTTTGCCTGCGGCCGACGCATTTGCGCTGACATTGTCTGCATGGGGCATCGGCAACGATTCACAGGTCATTGTTTACGATCACTCGAGCGGCGCGATAGCGGCCCGGCTGTGGTGGATGCTGAGATGGCTTGGCCACGAGCACGTTGCCGTGTTGGATGGCGGCTATGGCGCCTGGCAGAAAGCGGGATATCCCGTGTCTCACAGAGACGAAACCTTTGTCCGGGCGCAATTTCGGCCGCTGCCCGACGCAGGCCTTATCATTTCGACTGACGAGCTCCTGGCGTCGCTGGAATCCGGCGGGGGGCCACCGATCGTCGATGCCCGTGCGAGGTTGCGGTACGCGGGTGGCAGCGAACCGATTGATCCGGTGGCAGGTCATATTCCGGGCGCAGTAAATCACCCATTCTCGGACAGCGTCGCCGATGACGGTACCTGGAAAAACCGCGACGAACTGAAACTAGGCTGGGCCGGGGTTTTTGGAGATAACAGGGGCGGGTCCTGGGTCAGCATGTGCGGCTCGGGGGTGACCGCTTGTCACCTGGCCTTATCGGCACGGCTGGCCGGCTATCCGGAGCCACGTCTGTATGTCGGCTCCTGGAGCGAATGGATACTGGATCCTGATCGTCCGGTTGCCACCGATGCGTCCTGAGGCGGCCGGCGACGCAACATCGGCCAGCCCATCGGTTCGACTGGCTGCGGATTTGCGATGAACTTAATGCCAAATCCGGCAGTCCAAACAATGAAAATCACTGATCTGATGGGGCACCTTGTGGCACATCGCTGGGTAACAGCATGAGCGATAAAATTATTTTAAAACAGTTAATTATCGTACTTTTCTTAGGTGTTTTCTCACCATTGATGCTGGCCCATGCCGATGATTTGGACCCCACAGTCGACCTGGATTATCGAGGATCGGATTGCATCTCGATCCGGACTATCCGAGACTATACGGCCCTGGATGACAGGAACCTGCTGATCTGGGCTTCACCGAAGCGGCCCTATTTTGTCAGGCTATCCAGTCCAGCCTGGGGGCTCAGGGGCTCGTTTCAGATAGGAACGATCTCCAGAGACGACCGGCTTTGTCCATACGGTGGTGACGCGCTTGTTTTTGACTCAGCCGGTCGGGACACAGCAAGAATTGCTTCGATTCGACGTATTAGTGAGGATGAAGCAGATTGGTTACTCGTGCGGTTCGGCAGGAAAGAGCCGGCCGACGACCAGGCCCCGGCGCCCAAACCTGTAGCAGGTGCTGAGGTCGAAGAGCTAGATTGAGTCGATTCGGCATCTGATCGGTCGATTCAATCGCGCAATCCGCAATCTCCGTGCGGACCCGCCCGGCCAACCCTTTGGGTTGGCCGGGTTTTTTGTGGCGTATTCAAACAATAAATCGCTTGCGGTCTTCACTGGTCGCCTCGACAATCCCGGGCTCTGAATACTAATGCACAATCGCAGGAGCCCGTCACGACGGGTGCTTTGTCCATGCCCGGACCATTAAACAGTTTGAAAGTTATTGATATGAGCCGTGTGCTTGCCGGACCATGGGCGGGCCAGCTGCTGGCGGACTACGGCGCCGAAGTCATCAAGATCGAGCGTCCCGGTGTTGGTGACGACACCAGGAGCTGGGGGCCGCCGTGGTTGCGCGATTCGGCTGGCAACGACACGCAAGAAGCAGGTTACTTCCAGTCGACCAATCGCAACAAGCGTTCAGTAACAGTCAACCTGGCGCACCCTCTGGGGCAGGAGCTGATCCGAAAGCTGGTCACCAGGAGCGATGTTTTGCTGGAGAATTATAAAGTCGGATCACTGCAGCGCTACGGCCTGGATGCGACCACTCTCTGCGAACTGAATCCGACACTTATTTATTGTTCGATCTCGGCGTACGGGCAGTCGGGTTCGAAATCTGGTGAGCCGGGCTATGACGCGTTGATCCAGGCTGCCGGCGGGCTGATGAGCATAACCGGCGAGAGCGATGCTGAAGGCGGACGCCCGACCAAGGTTGGCGTTGCCATTGCCGACATCATGGCGGGGATGTATGCCGCGAGCGCGGTTCTTGCGGCCCTGGTCGCACGGGAGCAAAGTGGTCGCGGTCAGCACATAGACGTTCCCCTGTTTGACAGCCAGGTCGCCTGGCTGGCAAATCAGAACATGAACTACCTGCTGACCGGAACGCCGCCCGACCGACGCGGCACAGCCCATCCGAACATCGTCCCGTACCAGGCATTTCAGACTGCCGACGGATACCTGATGCTGGCCGTTGGCAATGACAGCCAGTTTGCGAATTGCTGCGCGTCACTCGGTTGTCCGGAAGTCGCAGAGGATCCGAGGTACTCGGCAAACTCGGCACGAATCGAGAATCGGGATGAGCTGATTCAGATCATCGCGGGACGGCTCACGGGTGAGACAACGGCATACTGGCTGGATCGATTTGCCTCCCTGCATATTCCTGCCGGCCCAATCAATGATCTTGCCCAGGTATTTTCGGACCCGGTGGTGGCGGAGCGGCGGATCGTAAGAAGCTTGAACCATTCACTGGCCGGCGAAGTGCCGACTGTCGCGAATCCTGTTCGATTTTCGGACACGCCGGTCGAATACAAGCTGGCACCGCCGGTCCTGGGGCAGCACACAGCCGAGGTACTCAAAGATGATCTCGGCTATTCCGACAAAGAAATCGCGAGGCTGTATGATTCCGGTGCCATATGATTGTCGGGCTCACTGTTCATGAGGTGTTCTCAAGAATCGACTCATCGCTCAGTCAGTACTTTAGAAGCGCAGAATTGAAATAAAAGCCGCAGCAGGAAAGCGAGTCGAAGATTCGATGTATCAGTGGTTATCTGAGGCGGTCGAAAACAACAGCATTGTCATTACTGCAAGCCGCCGGCTCGCGCGCGTTCTGAATTCGGAATACGGCAAAGAACAACTGGCGCTTGGCAATAAAGCCTGGCTATCGCCCAATATCAGATTCCTGGATGACTGGCTTACATCGACCGTTAATGCGGCAGCCGATTCCTTACCGATCGTCCTCGCTGGCCACGCGAGCGGGATTATCTGGGAGCGATGTCTGAAAGAGCAGGCAGGCGCTTCACTGCTCAATATCGGCGGGCTCGTTCGACCAGCCAGACAATCCTGGCAACGCCTCCACGACTGGCGAGTGTCACTCAGCGAAGTCTCGACCGAGGCCCGGAGTCAGGACGAACAACTCTTCGCTGCAGCCGCGCGAAAGTACCAGGCGATTCTTGCCGATAACAACTGGATCGACGACGCACAGGTCGCAGGCATAGTAGCGGGCCTTATCGAAAGCCGGGCAGTCCCCGCGCCCGAACGTGTGGTCTATGCAGGTTTCGACCGCCTGGTGCCGGCGGTTGAACATTTGTTTGCGATCATGGCAGATATCGGCTGTGTCGTGAGTGTGGCACAAGTCGATGCAGCTGCAGCGGATGTTCTGGTTGCCGCATTCGCCAATGCGGACGCAGAGCTGCGCGCGGCAGGCGCCTGGGCACGGCGGCAGTTAACGGAGAATCCCTCCGCGACTGTTGGCATCGTTTCCTCTTCGCTGGACAGAAACGCCTTAACAACCGAAAGACTGATAAGAGAAGGCCTTGCGCCCGGCTGGCAATACGGCGGCGCGGATCTGCGGACAGCCGTAAACACGTCCTATGGCCGGCGCCTCTCGGACTACCCGGTAATAAGCATTGCATTGCTCTTGTTGCAATGGGTACATCGAGGTCTGTCCTTTAGCGAGATCAGCCTGTTACTGCGCACACAATTCATGTCCGCGCAGGAAACATCGGGTCGATGCAAACTCGAGATGTATCTGCGTCGACTTCCGGACCAGCCCTGGACGCCGTCAGCCCTGCATCGTTTGTTCAAACGACGGGCCGTCGATGCAGACGCTGCGGCATGGCTTGAGGGCGTGGAACGCCTTAGGTCATTCCAGGCTGGCGCTGACGACAAAGCCAACCCGGCTGCGTGGGCGGACAAGATTGACAAGCTGTTGGATGACCTCGGGTGGCCGGGCTCGAGAACGCTGGCTAGCGATGAATTTCAGTTGCTGAATCGCTGGCGCGAATTGCTCAATGACCTGGCCAGGCTGGAGATCGTCTGTCCGAAGGTGACTTTTGCCGAGGCGAGCAGCCGCCTTGCCGCGCTAGCCAGCGACACGATTTATCAGCCGCAGACACAGCCCGGCGTCATCCGGCTGCTCGGGCCGCTTGAAGCCGCCGGCATGAGTTTCGATAGTTTGTGGGTGTCTGGTCTCGACGCGGACAACTGGCCGCCGGCGACGCATCCACTGATGCTCGTATCCAGGCAACTGCAGCGACAGTACTCGATGCCTGACTCGACGCCAGACGACACCCTGGAGTATTCACAAAGAGTCCTGGACCGTTTGGTAAAAAGCGCCGACCGCGTGAGCTTGAGCTGGCCACAATCAAGCGAGGAATTCGAAAATTCGGCCAGCCCGCTGATCGCCCGATACCAGGCCGTGATTGAGGATTGGGTTGAGGATCCCGGTTGGCATGCAGTCGAACTCGTCGGCAGTCATGACACGGAAATACCTGCAGATGACCCGGTTCCCGCCGTACAGCAGGACGAGTTCGTTGCAGGGGGCGCATATACCGTGCAACGCCAGGTAACAGAGCCATTTTCGGCGTTTGCACACGGACGCTTGCGCGTATCCGAACTCAACACGGTGGCTACCGGGTTGTCGCCGCAACAACGAGGCAATCTGATTCATAAAGTACTGCACGTGCTGTTTGCTGAAAGACCATCGCAGGATGCGATCCGGCAGTGGACCGGGTCGGATATCCAGGAGCGCATCGTGAAGGCGGTTGATGCATCGCTCAAAGAATACTTGTGGCATGCGGACCCGGTTCTTCGAAGGATCCTGGCACTCGAGCGCGATCGGCTTCTTACGCTTGTCAAGACGTTCGTCGATGAAGAACTGACACGGTCGACGTTTACCATCGATAACGTCGAACAGGAAATCGAATTTGAACAATTTGGCGTTCGGCTCACACTGCGAGTCGATCGGATCGATCGTCTGTCCGATGAGTCGCTAATTGTCGCCGACTACAAGACCGGCCAGCCCAAGAATTTCCTGAATCGCAGCGGCGACCCGCTTGACCTTCAGCTCGTTGTCTATGCATGTGCCCTCGAGGAGAATATCGGCGGCCTCGTACTAATCAATATCGACAGTCGATCAATCAAGTACAGCGGTGCGGCTGCCAGCGGTGAGTGGGATGCGAAACGTGCCGATCAGTGGGCAATGCGGCTGACCGCCTGGCAAGAACGTGTTGCGACTGCGATGCAGCAGATTGCGAAAGGTGATGTCCGCATCAACTTGAATCTGCCGAGCGACAAGACCAGGCCGCTAAACATCCTGAGCCGTTTCGAGGAGCGACTACGTGCTGAGCGATAGTCAACTGATAGCATTGGATCGGACTGCACGTCTGAGTGCGCTGGACGTGACGCACTCATATATCGTTCAGGCGCCGGCGGGTTCCGGAAAGACGGAGCTCCTCATTCAGCGCTATCTGAAGCTGCTGGCCATCGTCAATAATCCGGAAGAAGTCATTGCTATTACTTTTACGCGAAAAGCGGCGGCAGAAATGCGGCTACGTGTACTCGAGGCCTTGACGATCGGGAAAAGCGGCGCGCAGCCGGCCAAAGCGCATGAGCGCCTCACTTTTGATGCAGCGAAGGCAGTGCTCGAACGCGACGCGGAGCTTGAATGGAAACTAAACGAGTTTCCAAGGCGTATGCGCATCCTGACTCTCGATGCGTTCAGCGCGGGAATAGCGAGGTCGCTGCCCCTAAGCTCCACACTGGGAGGCGCGCCGATAACACTCGCGGATTCCGAGATGCAGGCGATTTACCGAACTGCAGCAGCAGCAACATTCGACTGGCTGGCGACCTCCGACCGCATGCGGGACGCCGTTGAACGAACGCTCGTACATCTCGACAATAACACCGGTGTCTATATCGAATACGTCGCACGCATGCTGGAAACGCGGGATCAGTGGTTAGGCTTCGTCGGAGCCGGCACCTCGGGGGGCGAGTGTATCGAAGCCATCCGAGGCAAGCTCGAGATTCGTATTAGCGAAGTCGTCGTGGAGCGACTTGAGCTCGTCAGGGGCCTGATGCCCGCCGGACTGACAGGGGCATTGTTGCGCCTGGCAGACTACGCGGCGGAGAACTTGCGCCAAATCAATCCGGATCATCCGTTGGCCTTGCTAACCGGCCTGGCGGACTTACCGGGAACGGATTCGGATGCAACGCCGGGCTGGTGCAGTATCGCCGAACTCTTGCTGACGAAGTCGGGAACCTGGCGGAAGATCGTCACCAAAAAGGATGGTTTCCCGGCTCAGGACAACGGGGAGAAAAAGGAGATTCTCGCGCTACTCGAAGATCTTCGCGACCAGCACGAGTTGCGGAAGAGCTTGCACAGAGTTCGTGAACTGCCGCCGCATCGCTACAGCGATGAGCAATGGGATGTCTTGCTTGCCTTGTTGAACCTGTTGCCGCTCGCGGTGACCGAGCTTCGCCGAATCTTCGGCGAACGCGGCGTCGTCGATCACACCGAGGTTGCGCTGGCCGCGAACATGGCGCTCGGCAGTACTGACGACCCGGGAGATATGGCGCTCCTGCTCGACTATCAGATCAGTCATCTGTTGATAGACGAAATGCAGGACACTTCCATATCCCAGTATAATTTTCTGGAGAAACTCGTCGCCGGCTGGATAGATGGCGATGGTCGAACACTCTTTTGCGTCGGTGATCCAATGCAGTCGATTTATCGGTTTCGAAACGCGGAAGTCGGTCAGTTTCTTATTGCAAGAGACCAGGGCATTGCCGATCTCTCGCTGGCACCGCTAGTGCTGAGACGGAACTTTCGCTCAGGCGAGAATCTGGTGCGCTGGTTCAACAACACGTTTAAAGAAACGCTGCCTGCCCACGACGACGTTTCCGCTGGCGCGATTGCTTACACTGAGGCCGTGTCGGTTGAGGAACATGCCGGAAAAGGCGATTGCAGAATTCATCCATTGTTCGGCAGCAGTTCGGCAGTCGAAGCGGAGGAGGGCGTCGATGTCCTGAGAGCCTGTTTGGACTTGGATCGGGACGACACGATCGCCGTACTCGTCCGCAGTCGGACGGTCTTGCCGCCTTTACTCGCCGCGCTGCGCAACGCGGACATCCCCTATCAAGCTGTAGAGATCGACAGGTTGACCGATTTGCCGGAAATCATCGATATCCTGGCCCTGACTCGGGCAATGTGTCACCTGGGCGATCGAATCGCGTGGCTGGCATTGCTGCGTGGTCCCTGGGTTGGATTGACCTGGGACGACTTGCACCGGATCTTGAAAAACGATTCGCAAAGCATTGTCTGGGATCTTTTACGAAGCGAGGATTTGAGCTCCCGGCTCAGTACGGAGTCGACGCAGCGAGTGCAGACATTCGTTCAAACGATGCAGCGACAGCTGGATAGAAATGCTGGCGAATCTCTAAGAGAACGGCTTGAGGTGGCCTGGTTCTCACTCGGCGGTCCGGCATTCCTGAACGGCGAAGAGGAACTGGAAAACATATATCGGTTCCTGTCTGTCGTCGATAAATTCGAGACGGCAGGGACGCTCGCAGACGTTGCCAATCTGGAGAGCTTGCTCGATGATGAGCGCGTGTCGAGTACCGCGAGCATTGACTGCCGGCTACAGGTAATGACCATGCACAGGGCCAAAGGCCTGCAATTCGATCATGTATTGCTGTACGGACTCGGCCGGGCGGCCGGAAAAAGCGAGAAATCAGTACTGAGTTGGCTGAATTTTCCAGGCCAGCACGGTAGCATCGACATGATCATCAGTCCGGTCGGTTCCCGATCGGAGCTCGAGCACGATCCGCTGCATCGCTTTATCGAAATCTCCGAACGCGACAAAGACGAACTTGAGCAGGACAGGCTGCTTTACGTCGCATGCACAAGGGCTAGAAAATCCTTGCACATTCTGGGCCATGTACCGCTTGCGAGCGATGGCCAGAGTTTTCGTCCGCCACATGCTGGAAGTTTGTTGCACCGGATATGGCCATCACTGGAGTCGGCATTCGAAAATGCGTTCAACCCTGACAACTTGCCCGGCGAATCCGATGAGGACAGCAAACTTGTCGAACCCTTGCTGCGACGGTTTGCAAGTCAGTGGAAATTGCCGCATGCACCGGCCTTGCCAACACCGGACACGACAGCGATAAATAAGGAAATGTCTGCGGAGACCGTGGTTGAATATTACTGGGTCGGCAGTAGCGCTCGACATGCGGGAACAATCGTGCATCGATGGCTGCAAAAGGCCGCTGACGGCACCGTGCAACTGGAGGCAGACTCGCTAGCGGAATGGCGTTCGGTCAATGAGCGATGGTCGGAGAGACTCGGTGTGCCTGCAAAAGAGATCACGGAGATCTGCGATCGTGTCGATTTGGCCCTTCGTGGCATCCTCAGCGACCCGCAAGGCCGGTGGACCCTTTATGGTGAGGGGCACGCCGAACTTGCCGTGACGGGCCTTTGGAATGGCAAAGTCGAGTCCGTCATTATAGACAGGGTACGCATCGATGAAGACGGCGTGCACTGGATCATCGATTACAAAACCAGCTCGCACGAAGGAGGCGACGTCGAAGGATTTCTTGATCAGGAGTCGGAGCGATACCGGGCACAGCTGGAAAAATACGCGCGGCTCTACCGGAGCCTGACCGACGCGCCGGTCCGTGTGGCACTGTATTTCCCCTTACTGCAGAAATTCCGCGAGGTCTCGCTTGGATAAAATCGCCCGTCAGGACGGGCTCCTACGACGCGCTATAATCGCCCTTCCAGCCGAAATTCGCGCTGGCCACGCGAATTCGGCGTGCCGAGATACTGTAGCTGCTGCGTGATATTGAGCGGTGCATTTGGCTTGGCCGCAACCTGGCCGATAAATTCGTAATTCCGGTCTGGCGTCAGCCTGATCGTCCCGACAAGTTCGAGCACGCCGCTGATGGCTTCAACAGAGGCCAGAATGCCATCGTCCGCTGTCTGAAACTCGGCCCGGTAATCACCGAGCGGTGTTGGAGAAAGATATCGCGAGACGAGATTCGCAATGTTGATCGTGCCGGTGGCTTCGACCGGCACGCCACCTTTGATCACGAGTTCTTCGAATTGCAGGCTGACGTCGCCCTCAATGCCACCCAATGGGAATGCATCTGCCAGTGCGGCGAGTGACACCGCAGCCGTGACATCCGACATCGTCACGCTGCCGCCTGCGCCAATAGCGATATCCGCATCAAGAAACCCCGATGCCGGATTGCTGCTGGTCGCGAATCGGAGCTGTCCTGTCAACAGGCCGAGCGGCCGGAAACTCCACCTGACATTCGTCAGATAGACACCGCCGGCAGAGCCCTGTGCTGCGGCGCCGCGCCAGACGGATCCACTGATGTCGCCTAGCTTTAGTTCATCCGGTGCGAACCACTGATAGGCTACCCTGGCTGGAAATGTGATGATGAGTCCGATAACGAGCGTTGCGATACCGGCGAGAATCAGGCGTTGCGGACTTGCCATTTTCAGCTTCTTTCCAATATCAACGTGGAGTTGATGCGCCCCTCAATATCCCCGGGATTGGAGAAGCTCCCTGACTCCAGCTGCAGGTCGTATCTCGTACTCAGATCGCCGAGCCAGAGTACCAGGTCGTCGAACGCGACGTTTTTGAATTCAACACGGATTCCGTTGCTGGTCGTTGGCTGACTGCGTTGCAACGAGTTGTATAAGCCGCGCTCCCTGAGTGTGTTATCGATGATCACGACGAGCGATTGGTTGCGGCCCGTCTGCTGTATTCGTCCCGATCCCGAATTTTGCAACTGACCTTTCAGCGGGCGAAGTTCGGTCAAAGCAATTTTCCAGTTATCGACACTGAGCGAGAGGCTCTTTTGCCCGCGATCCAGCGGCATCCAGATACCGAGATACAAAACAGCAATCACCAGAGCCACTGCGGCCGCTAGTACGAACACCCGTTCGCGCGATTCCAGAGATTCAAACCAGTCTCTCATTCGCCGCTTGCCTTTATCTGAATCCGGCTGCTGACGCTGTCGCCATCCTGGTCGGTTGATTTGATGGCAGCCTCGAACTGTCCGTTTTCGCTGATACCACGCTGAATTCTATCCAGCGTCGACACATTTGGTGCGCTCAACCGGATGTCGACGACGCCAGCCCGATAGCTTATCGCTTCGATACGCGCTTCTTGGTTCTGTTGCAAGGCGCGGCTGAGTTGCTCGAGTGACTGAAGGAACAGGGCTGGTGTTCCAGATGTACCGAGCCTTGCTCTTAGTGAGGCGACGAGTCGGATAGGGTCTTCGACCGAAGACGCACCCGGGGCAATCTGCCGGTACTCGGTTTCAAACTGCTGCTTCAATTCAGCTTCCTGCCGCTTCAGTATATATAAGTCAGTCGCCTTCGCAGCAGTGCCGACGAGACCCAGGGCGAGCAACAGGATGGCCGCATAGCGCCATGGCCTGAGTAATCCCGAGTACTCTGTTTTTGCTCCAAAATCGCCCTGCAGCAGGTTGATGCCGGCGCCGCTCGCGACGGTAACGGCCAACCGGGGCATCACGCCGTCCGACAGCAGGTTGACATCGACACTCTCCATTTCGTTGCGGATTGCCAGCCAGTCGTGCTGATATTTTTCCTCGTCTTGCGGTTCACAATAAACGAGTACATGTCTGGGCATTGCGGGCGACGCAGCTTGATTCGACTCGCGGTCATCGCCGTCCGCAGTGTCATCGAGAGCGCCGATGGCCGCGAGGGCGTCAGTCGGGCTGACGCCCTGCATGACGAGTTCAACATCTGCACCGTCATTGATCATCACCTGACCTTCGGCGACGAGCATGCTGATCGTTCCCGGTATTCGCGCGAGTCCATAGTTATCGGAAATCATGGCAGAAGGTTTAATGCCGGACTCGGTCAGCCATTCAATCCATTCGGCAAGTCGTTTTCGACTGACGATAGCCACCGGAATTCTGCCGCTGCTTCTGCGCGTGCCGGGCGCAAAATGCAGCTGGTCGACATCTTCGGCAAGCTGGTCTTCGAGCGCGTAGGGCAGGGCCGCGTGGAGCCGCGATCCGCCTTTCACCGGTAAGTCGACACTGGTCGTGAGAACCTCCGTGCTGGGCACCAGGACAATGATCTGACGATTGCCGATATCGGTGCCGGCCTCGCTCAGGGGGCCTGTCAACGGCGGACTCCGGCGCGCACCGGTGCTGTCAACCGCGATCCATTGAGCCAGTTGGTCAGCCCCCTCACCAATTCGTATTACCAGGAATTCCGCCATACTCAGGTCGTTCCGAGGCTTCGCAGGATCGGGGCAACACCGCCCTGAGGTCCGCGCTGAAGCATGCTGTACAAGGTGACCCGAACCGTGTCAATCCGTACCACCACCTTCAATTGAAAATAGTTCGTCGATTCGTCAAGCGTATTTAACACATCCGGGGTGACAAGAGATGAGAAGGTGCTCTGAATATCGGCAAAACCGGCACTTTCGCGTTCCGCAAGAAGCCTTTCGACATCCGCCGCAGATAAGTTTTCGTCGAGTGACTGCAACACTGGTCCGGTCGCCGTATTGATATTGATGTTCGTTCGTCCGGGCAAGGCTGTAATGTGCGGGCGAAGGATATTGAAGCTCTCTCTTGTCATTCCCTGCAGAGCCGCGAACTCGCTGGCGCTGGTGAGGCTTTGATTGGCGCTACGATACGGCGGGATTATCCCGGTGTATATCGGATCTTCCGCGCCGTCGGGAAACGCCGCCTCGATGTCGCTGTCGATCCAGTCGGCGGCAATGCCGGCAAAGCGAGGATCAAGCTCGAGTGCAATCAGCAGTCGTCGAAAGCGCTCCAGGGATTCCGGTACGACCTCGCCATTGTCATCTATCAGGTTATTGACGTTGAAACGCCCCTGCAGGTCCTCGATGGTTCCGGTTAGCTCTCCGCCGTCAATTGGCAGCCCAGGTAATTCGAACGCCCAGATTTCACCGAGATGATCGGTCTCACTGTCCTCGAGGTCCTGGTGCAGGATGCCGATCACCCAGCTTTCGGCGCCAAGTGCGACCTGCACAGCCTGTTCGTGGTGCAGCAGAACCATCGTGCGCCTCACGTCCAGTGCGTTGTCCCAGGCGAGGTTTGCGGCAACCATGCTGGCAAGCGCTGTGATGAGCATTGCCGTTATCAACGCGACGCCGCGGTTGGTGGTGCCTCTTTTCATGGTGCGATCTCGATGATCCGCCGGATCTCGCCTTCATCCTGAAGCGTCAACACGATCTCGACTGCCCGCGGCCGCTGGCGGAGGCCGAGCGGTCCCGGCAACGTCGGCGGCGGCCATTGTTCGATCCAGTCCCCGCTGTCCAGGAGGTAGCGAAATAGCAGGCTCTCCACGCCGTCGAGGATGGTCACACCGATGGCCTCATTGCTTAAGGTGCGATCAAGTACCGTCCAGTAGTACCGCACGAGTTCATCGTCCTCGAGCCTGTACGCGCTGCGTTGCAAGGTCCCGCGAGGGAGCGCGACAGGATTGCTCCAGCCGCCGTGTGTCAATTCGAGCGCAAACTCGGAACTGAAATCAGTTAGCAGAGCGGGGTCGAACGAGTCGCCGAGTTCCTGACGCACGGGGCGGGGCGCAAGCTGCAGAAAGTCGTGGCTGAGATACCGGACAGACTTTTGAATGGCCTGCAGGCGATCCATTCGCTCGCCAAGTATCTCTGCGCTCAAAAGCGTCTGGCTGAGGGCGCCATAGGCGAAGGCAGCCAGGATGCCGAAGATGGCGAAGGCAACCAGCACCTCGATCAAGGTAAATGCCTTCTGCACTCTGGGCAAAACCATCATTCGGCCTCACCGACGGCAAGGGAGTTTCTGACCCAAACGAGATTGCTTTGGCCCGGCACACCCGGCTCGCCGATAAATCCGGTAACCGTACGGATGTTTTCGTCGCCATCGCGGAGACCGACCTGGACATCGACACGGTAAAGGTTGTCGACACCCGTCTCGGAAATCGTCGCTCGCCACGACCATTCACGGCCGACATAGTCGGTCTCACCGGACGTCTCGCTGACATCCGGCAGGACATTCGCCAGGCGCAATTCGGCGATCTTGTTTTGTGCGATCCAGCTCGCATAGGTTCTCTGCCGCATGGTATAGCCGGCATCGACCATCTGGCTGACGCTGGCGGCGACGGCAGCAAGCCCGAGCGCGGCAATGACCAGTGCAACCATTACCTCGACGAGCGTAAAGCCTCTTGATTTCTTACAGGGAGTCCTTTGTGGACCACTAGTCATCACTTGTGCCCACCGAAATTTCTCCGTTCGCCGACACGCCAAGAGAGACACTGGACCGGTCGGTGTTGCGGACAATTTCGAGCCTGAACGGTGTTATGTCGCCGCTCGAAAGAATGAGAATCTGTGGCAGGTAATCCTGGCGGAGATAATTGTCGTCAGCATCGTCGTTTTGTGCCGAATCTGCCGCATCGATGTCCAGCAGTATGCGCCTGTCCTCCAGAAATAAATCGAATTCTGTGTCTTGCGCCAACTGGCGCAGCCGCATGAGTTCGTCCCCAAAAACTTCGCTCCATTGTCCCGTCAACGCATCGTGCTCGACGAAGCGGTATCCCGTCTGCAGGAACTCCAGGCCAAAATCCCGGCCCTGGAGCGTCGCTTCGTCCGAAGCCATTTCGATCAACGATGTGATTCGCCGCGCCTCCGTCTGCAGCTCGCGATCGTCTCCGAGATTGCCCAGGCTGAGGACGACGACTGCACTGATGATGCCGATGATCGTAACGACGACCAGCACTTCGATCAGTGTAAATCCGCTGCCGTAACGGGGGCGGGCGGCAGCAGAAACATTGGACGGAATCATATTGCTGCCTCGACCCGGCCGCGACCGGGCACCTTACTCCAGGTCCCAGTTTCCGACGTCGGCATCGACGCCTTCGCCACCCGGGCGGCCGTCGCGGCCGAGCGTATAAATGTCAATCTGGCCGTTATTCCCGGGACTGAGATACAGGTAGGAATTTCCCCAGGGATCTTTGGGCAGCCGGGGGAGGTAGCCACCGGATTTCCAGTTCCTGATGTTTGGATCAGATGGTTTGGTGACCAGTGCCGCAAGGCCCTGCTCGCTGGTCGGATAAGTGAAGTTATCCAGCCGATAGAAATTCAGGGCACTCTCGACGCCTCGCAAGTCCTGCTGAACCCTGGCGGCTTGCGCATCGTCTATTCTGCCGATGACGTTCGGCGCCACGATAGCAGCGAGAATGCCCAGGATAATCACGACGACCATGATCTCAATCAGCGTGAAACCGCGCTGCTGCACCGGCAAGTTCAGGCGATTTTCGATATTGCCCACAGTACTGCTCCGTAAATTTGCGCTGACAGCGCGTGTCGACGCCTTGCGTTGACTCACTAGCTGAATAAACGTCAGTATATCAAACATGGGGTTAGGCCAAGATCAAAATAACGCGAGCCTTGCAATTCTGCGACGTATTTCCTATTGGTGGCTACCGGCTGTCCTGATCATCTCGAGCGGCATCATCGAGCTATTCGGCGAAGCCGGCCGCTCATTTCTGCGATTCGATCGCGCGGCGATATCGCTGGCTGAGCTATGGCGCCTTGTCAGCGGGCATTTTGTTCACCTCGGTCCAAAGCATTTTTTTCTCAATGCGTTCGGACTGATACTGGTCTGGCTTTTCGTCGGTGCGCATTTCACGCTGCGGCAATGGCTGATCGTGATAGTCGTATCAATTGCCGGCATTGATGCAGGATTGTGGTTTTTCGACGCTCAACTCACCTGGTACGTCGGGATGTCGGGCTTTTTGCACGGCATGCTGGCCGCGGGTATCGTCAAAGGGTTTCAGGCGGTACCCCGGGAAGCGACGGTTATCGGCGTCGCGGTTCTGATGAAAGTCATGTTCGAACAACTGATCGGGCCGTTACCTGGTTCCGAACAATCTGCGGGCGGTGACGTCGTCGTCAATGCCCATCTGTACGGTGTATTGGCGGGTGTCGCCGTCGCCGCTGTATTCTGGAATAGAGACAAAGCAAAGTCGTCGATATAATACGCGGCGTTTCTGGGCAACATAAGAACGGAGAATATATTGACGCTTGCCATGGTATTTCCCGGTCAGGGATCACAATCGGTTGCGATGCAGGCCGATCTGGCCGCGGAGTATCCCGAGGTTGGGGCAACCTACGCGGAGGCAAGTGAGCAACTCGGCTACGACCTCTGGCAACTCGTGCAAGAGGGCCCGAAAGAGAAACTCGACGAGACAGTGGTGACACAGCCGGCGATGCTGAGTGCGGGTGTTGCAACCTGGCGTGTTTGGCAGAAATCTGGCGGAGAGCAGCCGGCGCTGGTTGCCGGGCACAGCCTGGGTGAATACACGGCTCTCGTCTGTGCGGGGGCTATCGAGTTTGCCGGGGCCGTGAATTTGGTACAACGGCGTGCTGAACTGATGCAGCAGGCCGTGCCTGCAGGCGAGGGTGCCATGGCTGCGATCCTCGGCCTCGATAATGAAACTGTGCTATCGGTGTGCCGGGATGCCGAAGAGTGCCAGGTGGTTCAGGCCGTGAACTTCAATTCGCCCGGCCAGGTTGTCATTGCCGGTGCTCGACCTGCGGTCGAACGCGCGGCCGAACTGGCGAAGAATGCCGGTGCCCGGCGTGCCCTGCTATTGAGTGTCAGCGTGCCGGCGCATTGCGAACTGATGAAACCCGCCGCTGATAAACTGGCTGAAGCTCTCGCTGCAGCGGAACTGGCGGTGCCTTCGGTTCCCGTGATTTGCAACACGGATGCCGTCATGTACGAAAGCGTCGAGCAAATTCGCGATGGATTGAGACGACAACTCTTCAACCCGGTCCGTTGGGCTGAAACGATAGAATTGATGATTGCAAGCGGTGCCACGAAAATAAATGAGTGCGGCCCCGGCAAAGTGCTGGCCGGACTAACGCGGCGCATCGACAAGAGCGTGTCGAGTGCCTGTATAGATTCACCGGCGGCGCTTGAATCTGCACTACAATAAAGTCGCCGCAAATATTCATGAAGGAAGCTGAGAGATGAGCAACTTATTCGCGTCCGACATTCTGGAAGGGCAGGTCGCTTTGGTAACGGGCGCGTCACGAGGCATCGGTGCGGCAATTGCCAGGTCCCTTGCATCTGCAGGTGCAACGGTCATTGGTACTGCGACCAGCGAGAACGGCGCCACGGCGATAACAGCGACACTGGGACCCGGCGGCAGAGGCGCAGTTCTTGATGTCGCCAGTGACGATTCCGTGCAGGCGATAATCGCCGATCTCCAGGGCAACGAAGGATCGCCGATAATCGTTGTGAACAATGCGGGTATTACAAGAGACAATCTGCTGCTTCGCATGAAGACTGAAGAATGGGACTCGGTGCTGTCGACCAATCTGAGTGGTGTGTTCCGCGTCTGCAAGGCCGCTCTTCGCGGAATGATGAAAGCGAAGAGAGGACGCATTATCAATATCGCGTCAATTATTGGCCTGATGGGCAACGCGGGCCAGGCCAATTATGCGGCAGCCAAGGCCGGAATTATCGGATTCTCGAAATCGCTGGCGCGTGAGGTCGGTTCCCGAAACATTACGGTGAACGTCGTTGCACCCGGTTTTATCGATACAGATATGACTCGCGTGATGCCTGAAGACCAGCGTGCGGCAATGCTCGGTCAGGTGCCGCTCAAAAGACTTGGCGAGGCCCAGGATATTGCCGATTCCGTGCTATTTCTAGCCTCCGACGCCGCAGCCTATATCACCGGCGAGACCCTTCATGTCAACGGCGGCATGCTGATGGATTGACGGGGTGGCGAAAAATGCCACTTCGACTTGTAGATTGCCAAAAAGGATTCACATACAATACACCGCCACGGCCAGGTCGGTGCTCGAATAATCAAGGAGTTACGGCGCTGAGCGAAGTAGCTGAGCGGTAATTTCCGCGCCGTGATTGAATAATATTTGGCGTTAATTTACTAGAAAATCGCCGCCAGCAACTCCGGTTCCAGACAGATCCGGAATTATTTTTTCGAAATCTCTTCCTGAGGAGAAGCGAATACTATGAGCAGTATTGAAGCGCAAGTAAAAAGCATCGTTGCCGAGCAATTAGGCGTTAAAGAAGAAGAAGTGACAAACGATGCTTCTTTTGTCGACGACCTCGGTGCCGACTCACTGGATACCGTTGAGCTGGTAATGGCCCTCGAAGAGGAGTTCGAAACGGAAATCCCTGACGAAGATGCTGAAAAGATCACAACGGTCCAACAGGCAATCGATTTCGTCACCTCTCGCAAAAGCGATTCATAAAATCTGGACGCGGCGAAGGATCGCCGCGCCTGATAGCGTGCACCAAGCAATGATGGCAGTCCTGCCACATTCGACCGGAAATAACCTTGAGTAAGCGACGTGTCGTAGTTACCGGCATGGGGATTGTGTCCTGTGTCGGCAGCCAGCTCGAAGACGCCTGGCGGAATATCCTGGAAGGCAATTCCGGGATCGCGTCCATCGATGCTTTTGATACCACTGGATTCAGCACTCGCATTGCCGGTGCGGTCAAGGGTTTCGACGTGTCGGAAGTCCTGTCGCCGAAAGACGCACGAAAGATGGACCCGTTCATGCACTATGGCATCGGCGCGAGCAATAAAGCACTGACCGACTCCGGACTGGAGATTTCAGAGGAGAATGGCCATCGCATAGGGGTGGCAATGGGCGCCGGTATTGGCGGCCTTCTCACGATCGAGAACAATCACCACAGGTTGATTGCCGGCGGCCCGAGAAAGATTTCGCCGTTTTTCGTTCCCGGCAGCATCATCAACATGATTTCCGGCCACGTCAGCATCATGCATGGGATAACCGGGCCTAATCTGTCAATTGTGTCAGCCTGCGCGACATCAACGCATTGCATCGGCATTGCTGCACGCACGGTGGTGCACGGCGACGCAGATGTGATGCTGGCCGGCGGCGCGGAATATGCAACAACGCCGATGGCCGTTGGCGGCTTTTGTTCAGCACGGGCGATGTCGACGCGGAATGACGACCCGGAAGGGGCAAGCCGGCCGTTCGACAAAGACCGGGACGGTTTCGTGTTGAGTGACGGTGCGGGCTGCGTCGTGCTCGAAGAGTATGAGCATGCGAAGGCACGCGGTGCGAAGATTTATGCTGAACTCATCGGCTTCGGGATGAGTGCGGACGCCTATCACATCACGCTGCCACCTGCGGACGGTGAAGGCGCCCGTAAATGCATGGTCGCGGCAATGAACGATGCCGGTATCGACGCCTCAGAAATCGATTATCTTAATGCGCATGGGACATCGACGCCCGCCGGTGATATCGGCGAGACTGTCGGCATAAAACGGACCTTTGGTGATGCTGTGAAAGAGCTTGCCGTGAGTTCAACAAAGTCCACCACAGGGCACTTGCTGGGTGCAGCCGGCGTCGCCGAGGCAATTTTCTCCATTCTCGCCATTCGTGATCAGGTATTGCCGCCGACGATTAATCTCGAAACACCTGATCCGGAATGTGATCTCGACTACGTGCCGAATACGGCCCGAGATGCAAAAGTACGCACCGTAATTTCCAATTCATTCGGATTCGGCGGCACCAACGGAAGCCTGATTTTTCGAGCACTAGACTGAGTGTATCGTCGTGGCAGCGCGTTCCGTTGATATGAAGCCGTCGGTCCGGCTCCTGATTATTCTGCTTGTTGCAGCCGTCGTAGGCACCGGCTTCGCCCTTTGGCATGTCAATCGCGTGCTTGGCTCGCCCTTGCAGGTGCCCGAGGGCGGCGTCGTGTTTGAAATCCAGTCCGGTTCGGCACTTGCGACGATCGGCGACCAGCTTGCGGAGCAGGGTATTTTGATGAACCCGCAGATTTTCCGCTGGTATGCGCAGTTGATGGGGCGTGCAGGTTCAATCAGGGCAGGCGAGTATCGGATTCACGTTGGCAGTACGCCCCGCGACCTGCTCGACAAGTTTGTGTCCGGCGAGGTACAACTTCATTCCTTTACGGCCGTCGAGGGATGGACATACCGTGAACTGATACAGGCACTCGCAGCGCATCCTGCCATCGAGCATAGCGTGACGGTCGAGGACTGGCCGCGGTTGCTTGAGTCGTTCGTGACATCAGCCACACATCCCGAAGGGTTGTTCCTGCCCGAGACCTACCGGTTTCCAAAACGCACAAAGGACGTGGAAATTCTCAGGCAGGCATTCGAGCTGATGCAGAATACGCTTGAAGCCGAGTGGGCCGACCGCGATGAAGGGCTGCCTCTAAACAGTCCCTACGAAGCACTGATTCTCGCTTCGATTATTGAAAAAGAAACCGCGCGTGCGGATGAGAGATCGAAGATATCGGGCGTTTTTGTCAGAAGGCTGCAAAAACGCATGCGTCTGCAGACAGATCCTACGGTTATCTACGGTATCGGTGAGTCTTTCAATGGAAACCTGACGCGGCGCGACCTGAAAACCGACACACCGTACAACACGTACACACGGACAGGGTTGCCGCCGACGCCGATCGCTTTGCCGGGCAAAGCCGCGATCAACGCGGCTTTGCATCCTGCCCCGGGCGCCGAGCTCTATTTCGTCGCGACGGGGCTTGGCGATGGTGGTCACCAGTTCTCGGAGACGAAAGAGCAGCATGATGTTGCGGTCAGGGAGTATCTTGTCAGGCAGCGTGCCGCAAGAAACAAGAAGCAGGGACAATAATGCATCGAGGTAAGTTCATAACCGTTGAGGGCATCGAGGGTGTCGGGAAGTCGACCAACATCGACTTTCTTTCAGGATTGATCGAGGAACACGGATTCTCCGTCTTCCGTACGCGCGAGCCGGGTGGCACGCCGATGGCCGAACGCATTCGTGACTTGCTACTTGAGCACGGCGAGGAGCCGATGACCGATATCGCGGAGCTGCTGTTGTTTTTCGCAGCCCGGTCGTTACATATCAGCAATGCCATCAGGCCGGCGCTCAATGCCGGCCAGTGGGTAGTATGCGACAGGTTTACAGACGCGAGCAGGGCATACCAGGGCAACGGCCGTGGGCTCAATCAGGATAAGATCAGTACGCTCGCGGATTGGGTTCAGGAGGACTTGCAGCCCGACCTGACGATATTGCTCGATGCACCGGCAGAGGTCGGCATGGACAGGGCAGGGCGAAGAGGTGCCGCTGATCGGCTCGAGATCGAAAAAACCGACTTTTACGTCCGGGTCCGGGAAGGATATCTTGCCCTGGCTGAGTCGGAGCCGGAACGATTTGCCATCATCGATGCGACTCTGCCTTTGGACCAGGTGCAGGCCGCGATCAAGGAAATCGCGAACCGGCTCTATGAAGAGAATTAACATTAATAATACAAAATAAATAGCTGAAAAATGGAACTTAACTGGCTAAATCAGTTTGCCAATTCTTGGCGCAGAAGTGCCGAACAGGGCCGGATTCCGCATGCTGTGATGCTCTTGGGTGCCGCCGGCGTCGGCAAACGCTGCGCGGCCGCCTGGATTGCCAGGCAGCGGCTGGGCATCGGAGATTGCGGTGATTTGCCGGCGTACCCTTTCACCATCCCCGAACACGCTGATCTGCGGTGGATTAATCCCCCTGAAGAAAAACACACCATCGGCATCGAGCAGATACGTCAGCTCGTGGCGGATCTCAGCCTGACCAGTTTTGCGGGGGGCGCCAAGGTCGCTGTCGTGGAGCCAGCCAATGTGATGACTGCAAACGCCGCCAACAGCCTGCTAAAAACGCTGGAAGAGCCGCCGGGCGACGCATTAATCGTGCTGGTTGCAGACAAAACCGGACGCTTACCGGCGACGATTTTCAGCCGCTGCCAGCGGCTCACCATTCCGGTCCCGCCTGAGTCAGAGAGCCTGGCATGGCTCGACCGCCTGCAACCGACCGTAAGCTGGCCCCAGGCGCTGCGGGCGGCAGGCAATGCGCCACTGGCGGCTATCGTGGCTTCTGAGCGCCTTGAGGCCACGGAAGCGATGTCCCGCGATTTCCGGGCATTATCCGGGAAACAGGCGGCACCGCTGGATGTGGCGGCAAAATGGGCAAAATACGAGCCGGAATTTGTCCTGGACTGGCTCTGCCGGGAGATTCAGAAGTGCATAGTCGGCGCGTTCGGAGCCGGCATGCCGGCCGCCGACCGGGCCGTCGGCGATTCTGTGCTGAAGCGCATAGACAGACGAAATATGTTCTGTTATCTAGATATTATCAATCGGCTGCGAGGCCAGCCGGTCGGTTCGTTCAACGTGCAGCTGACGCTCGACAGCCTGTTGATTGACTGGGCTGAAGATTTGCTTGATTGCAGCTACTCTTCAGGTCTCAGGCCTTTTGACGGCATTGAAAACAAGGTAAACAGCGGATGACCAAACCTGGATTACTGACATTGACAATCAAGGACAAGAGCGCCCTGTACCTGGCGTATATGCCCTTCATAATAAATGGCGGCCTGTTTATTCCGACAAACAGCTCGTATCGTCTCGGAGATGAGGTGTTCATGCTTCTGAACCTGATGGGAGAAGACGAAAAAATTCCCGTCGCCGGCACCGTTATCTGGATGACGCCGAAAGGCGCGCAAGGCAAGCGAACGACCGGAATCGGTGTGCAGTTCAGCGACCAGGACCAGGGGAATACGCAGAAGAAGATCGAGAATTACTTGGCGGGGGCACTAGGCGGCGACAAGCAAACGCACACGATGTAGTGCTTGACGTTATAAAAATGGGGACGGACCCCATTTGCTGCACGACTGAATAATAATTTGCTTTTGCGTTAAGCGGGTTCCGTGCCTATTTTTCTATTAGCGACGCACGGAATTAATCCCGTCTCTCAGGACGTACGCTTTGTAGCCCCGCTCACTCAGAATGTAAGCGCCGGCTGAACTACGCCGTCCCGTGTCGCAACACAGAATATAATTCGTGTTTTCGTCAAGCGTGCTCATTTTCAATCGAATAAAATAGAGCGGAATATTAATTGCCCCATTCAAGTGATCGTTTTCGAATTCGCTCGGTAGCCTGACATCGAGCCACTTTCCGCCGCTCTTAATGATATCTTCTGCTTCCGCCATGCTGATCCAGTCGAGCATCGGTTCATTGAGCAGGCGTTTGAAGTCTTCTTTGCCGAGACGCATGATGGCGCCATCGGTCGTCATCGTGACCGTTGCGTTTCGCTTTGCATCGGATATCAGCGCTTCTTCGCCAAATGTGTCGCCAACGGCAAGCTCGGCTAGCTTGATGCCGTCCTTGTTCAAAGGTGTTTCCCGGGTGACAAGACACTTGCCGCTCGTCAGCACATAAAAGTAATCGCCTTCGGTGCCTTGCTTTAGAACAACGTCACCTGCCTTGTAGTTGATCTGTTGCATGCGCATGAAAATCGCCTGGATATTGGCCGGCGGAATCTTATGAAATGCTTTTGTCTGCAGCAGCATCGTCATCCAGTCCTCGCCGCCATCGTCTTCAGCCTCACCCTGGAGTTCCGATACTTCGTAGGAGCCCGTCTGATCCCAGGTCAGCATGACGTCGAGCAGGTCACTGTCGATCGAGATGTACTGGACCCTGTTGCGGGCCCTCCCGGTTACTCTGCGCGGAAATATGGCGGCAACCGGGTTTCGGGCAATGTCGCTGCCACCCTCGATGATTTCCTCGACCTTACCCTGGTCGTCAATGAGTTCGAGAGAGCCGGACACGACATAGATCGTGCGCCTCTCGGTATCGCCTTCCTTGAACATGAGTTGCTGGGGCGACAGCTCGCGGACCTGGACTTTTCGTGCCAGGGCAGCAAGATTGTCGCGCTTCAGACCATCCAAAGGCGAAAATTTCTTGAGCAGGTCTATGTCTATCTGCTCATTCGTCATTGGTCATCCTGTCATTTATCGATTTAACGTTATTAATTTTGGCCCGGCCAGTGGGCGCTAAGCCCTTATTCTACAGTCAATTTGTCGGTCTTCGATACCGCAAGGTCGGTGCAGCGTGAAGCGGCGCACAGTTTAACAACAACGACCGTGATTCACAGACGCGTATGGCGCTCCTCAGCCTGTTTATCGCCCAGATTCGACCAACCCTTGTCCGGTCGAAATCTGTCGCCGTATGTCCCGGCAAGCCGAGTCAATGCCCGCTGGATCTCCGCCGTGCCACGATCTCTGGCGTATTTAAGTGGCCCTCCGCGAAATGGCGCAAAGCCTGTGCCAAAAATGACGCCCGCATCGAGCAGATCCGGATCGCCAACGACCCCCTCACGCAGGCACGCCACGGCTTCGTTGACCATCGGAAGTATCAGCCGGTCCTGCAGGTCCGTGGGTAAATCCGTCGTTTCATCGTTGCCCGTCTTGACGGCTTTTCCATCCTCCCATCGATAAAATCCCTGGCCCGACTTCCGCCCAAGCTGATTATTCTCGACCATGTCTGCAAGACGATCCGGCACGGGCCGGTTGAATGCGGCGCCAAGGACTTTTGATACATTGAGTGCAACGTCAATACCGATGCTGTCGACAAGTTCGACCGGACCCATCGGCATGCCGAATTCCTCTGCAGCATTATCGATCTCCGCCAGTGGGACACCGGATTCCGCAAGGTGCATTGCTTCGGCCATATAAGGAGCCAGTATGCGGTTAACAACGAAGCCCGGTGAACTGGTGCACTCCAGCGGAAACTTGCCGATCGCCTTGACAAACGCGAATCCAACATCCAGTACTTCCTGCACTGTGTCTTCGCATTTGATGACTTCGACAAGCGGCAGCATTGCAACCGGGTTGAAAAAGTGCAGGCCGATGAATCGCTGTGGCTGCTGCAGGACCGTACGAAGCTCCTCAAGGCGGATACTGGAGGTATTTGTCGCCAGAATGGCGCCCGGTTTCATGGATGATTCGATTTTCTTTAACAATTCCTGTTTTGCTTCCAGGTCTTCGAATATTGCCTCGATAATCAAATCGGCGTCAGCGATGCTCAGGCCGTCGACATCTGAATTCAGCCTGGCAATGGATTCTTCACGATCATTCGCATTACGGATTTTCTTTTTGAAAAGCTTATTGGCCCTTTCTATCGCGGGTTCAATAAATTCCATCCCGCGGTCCTGCAGTGTTACGTTCATGCCCCGGAACGCACACCACGCTGCGATATCGCCTCCCATGACGCCTGCGCCGACAACATGAACGCGTGAAATTTTTTGCTGCGTCTTGCTGCCCTGCGATTTGAGTCTGTTCTGCAGAAAGAATACACGAACGAGATTTCGCGACGTTTCACCAACCATCAACTTTGCGATCGACCGCGCTTCCGCCTCGTAGCCGGTTCTTGGGGATGCACCGAACTTTGCCCAGAGATCGACGATCGCAAACGGGGCAGGGTAGTGCTCCCTGCGCGCCCGCGATCTCACCTGTTTCAAGAGCATGCCGGTGATAAACGGTCGAGCCGGGGAGAGGTTCATGATTCGGTCAAGGAACGATGCGCGCGCTTTCGGTTTCCGTGACCCAATGAGTTCTTTCGCGGCCTGCCGCCAGTTGTCAGGTGCGGCGATCCGGTCGATCAATCCCTGCCGAATCGCCTTGTTGGCTGTGATCGGTTTGCCCGTCAACATCAATTGCATGGCAGCACGGACACCCATAATTCGAACGGCCCTCACGGTGCCGCCGAATCCTGGATGAATACCAAGCTGAACTTCGGGCAGCCCCAGAATCGGTTTTTTGTTTTGCAGCACCAGCCGGTAATCACAGGCCATCGCGAGTTCGAGGCCGCCACCCAGGGCAAATCCGTTGATGGCTGCAACGGTTGGGCATCGCAGCGTCTCCAGGCGATCGAGCACCTGCTGCCCCAGCCGGATCAGTTCATAGGCCTGCTCGGCCGATTTAATCTGCGTGAACTCGTTGATGTCGGCGCCCATAATGAATCCACTGCTCTTGCCGGAATGAATGACGAGCCCGCGGGGCGGGTTGTCTTCGTACGGCGCGATGATATCCGCGAGCTCCCTCAGGACCGGCCCTGACAACACATTTGCACCGGCATTGTCTTTATCGATACACAGCCACATGATGCCGTCGGTGTCGGTCTCCGTGCGCCAGTTTTTTACTTCGTTCATGTCGCTTTTTTCCGCTTAAGTCACTTCAAAATCGCAGATAAGCGGCAGGTGATCCGAGAACCGTATATGCGGAATTTCGAAGCCTGTCACTTCGATACCTTCCTGGTACAGGATGAAATCCAGTTCCTTCCTGGGGGAACGGCTGGGGTAGGAAGGCAACCCATCGCTATTGGCGCTCTTCAGGCCTGTCGCACGCATGAACAGGTAAATCTCGTTTTCACCCCAAAACGTATTGAAATCGCCGGCAACGATGACAGGTTTTTCAGTTACGTCAATAAGATCGTGTAGGCGACGCAACTGCAGATGCCGGTGCCTGTACTTCAGGGACAAATGAACGAGGAAGACGGCAAAGTTGTCCATTTCGAGTTCAATAATGAGTCGCTTTATGCCCGTATCGAAATAATGAAAAGTCTCTCCATGGACTCTGTGGGCCGCAAGAAACGCATTGCCCTGTTTTCGAATGATAGGCAACATCTGATTGAATGATTTTGCCCCGTACTTGATTTCGTAAGATGTGTTCATGCCGAGATCGGCGGCGATTTTCTCGGCCTGATTGACTCTCCGGCTGCGTATCGAACCGGTATCAACTTCGATGAGGCCGACGATGTCTGGATCCACGGACTTGATAAAATCGGTTATTTCGCCCAACGCATTCTGACTACCGAGAAGATACCCGGCTCCCGGCAGCGGGACGTGCATGGATGCGCCGCCGCCAACGGCATACCGGATGTTGTAAAGAAGGAGTCGCATAAATGGCTTTCGGGGGCGGGCAATGCTCCTGTTTGCCGTTCTGATGTACGCCGGGCGAAGCTGCCACAGGCCCAAGCTACGATACAGAAAGCGCAGGCTATAGCAAACAAAGGTGATGCGGAAACCAAGGCATCAAGGTCTGCGCATAAGCTTAGATGTGACCCCGCACTGCCATAAGCAGTCCTAATTGGATAAACTTCACCGACGGATCGGTAAGCGGAGATCGCAGTGAATGAAGATAATCCTATTCGCGTGTTCGTATGCCACAATTTCGTGGAAGATCAAGATTACCTGCGTGTGTTCGAGTTTCTGGAATGCGTTGACCAGTTTTACTACCTGAATTGCAGCAAGCCCGAGAATATTCCGGGCGCGGGTGGACTTGAGGCGATCAAGGAAGAGCTGCGAGGCCAGATCGAGCCAGCGGAAGCTGTCATCATTCTGGCCTCGACCTTCAGTGAGCACACTGACCTGGTACGCTATCAGATGGACGCCGCGGAAGCCGGCGGGAAGCCGCTGATCGCGATCCGGCCTTTCGGCGGCGTAGCCGAGACGCCCGAAGAACTCGTCAATCGTGTCAAGGAACACATCGCATGGAACGAGCGCGAGATAGCGGACGCGCTCAGGCGCCAGGCACGGCTGGAGGACACTGCCCGTTGGGACGTTATCGACTTCCCATAAAAGTTAAAAAACAATCAGCCATAAACAGCGTCAAAAACTTCTCTCAAATGAGCACGGCAAGAACCTGCCACCTATGTCAAACGACCGGCCATTGATCATCGCGCACCGGGGAGCCTCGGGATACCTGCCCGAGCACACACTGGAAGCCAAGGCCCTTGCTTACGGGATGGGCGCAGACTATCTGGAACAGGATGTCGTCGTGTCCCGGGACGACCAGCTTATTGTGCTGCACGATATCCACCTTGACCGCGTCACCGACGTCGCCGAGCGGTTCCCCGATCGCCATCGCGCCGATGACCGCTTTTACGTCCGGGATTTCGATCTAGATGAAATACAGTCGCTGCGCGTTTGGGAGCGCCTGAACAGCAAAGGTGATGCTGTTGAATTCCCGAATCGATACCCGGCACGCAGCGGCAACTTCAGGATCGCTTCTTTCGAAGAGGAGCTTGAGTTTATCGCCGGACTGAACAGGTCGTCCGGTCGGTCGGTCGGTATCTACCCGGAAATAAAACGACCCGCCTGGCATCAGGCCGACGGTGTCGACATGAGTCCTAAACTGCTCGAGATCCTGGATCGGTTCGGCTACCGTGAATCCAGCGACCCGGTATTCATGCAGTGCTTCGATGCCCGGGAGCTCGAACGCCTGCGGCATGAGTTGCGGTGCAGGCTGCGTTTGATTCAACTGGTTGGAGAAAACGACTGGCAGGAATCGGATACTGATTATGATCAGCTCAGGACAGGGGAGGGGCTGGCACAGGTTGCGAAGACAGCTGACGGCATCGGCCCCGGGCTGTGGCAACTCTATTCGCTTGCCGAAATAGATGGCCAGCCGGTATCCACGGGCCTTGTCAGCCAGGCGCACTCACATGGCCTTGCGGTACACCCGTATACATTCCGGGCCGATCAGCTGCCGCCGGGGTTCGAGACATTCGAGGCAGCGCTTCAATGGTTTGTAGAGACACTCGGCATCGATGGTTTGTTTACCGATTTTCCTGATAAGGCGTTTAGTGTTTTTGCAGGCCACAGCAGCTGAGGCGCGATTTCGCGATTGCCAGCTTTAGAGAGAGGTCGCCCGTGAGTCGGGTTTTATGCGGTACTGTGCAGCCGGCACGGGGTCGATCGTAAACTCATATCACATCAACAACATAAAATAACTAGCTGTAATTAAAAGAAAACGTTGATTTCCCGAAAATATTTTATGTGAAATCCCGGGCCTGACGCCGCATAATTTCGGCCTTCGGATTGAGAACCGTGTCCTTTCCTCATATCCAGAAGTGCATAATCTATCATGTTGACGCAATGGCTCAAGGAACCGGCAATGTTCATTGAACTCCCTCAGGACCCGATGCTCATCGCAGGTGTGGCACTTCTGTTGGGCTGGATCATGGCCAGAATCAGTGCTGCGCTTGGCAGGCGATTCAAAGCGGGGAAACGTGACCCGCGAGATGACCGGATCCGGTCTATGGACGCGGAACTTCGTATCGCGCATGGCGAAGTCAACAAGTTGAAAAACGCGCTCGAGGAACAGGAAAAGCAAGTCGCCAAGGTTCAAAAATTCGTCGAAAACAGAGACGAAGAGGCCCTGAAACGGACGGGCGTGATCGAGAAGCTGACCAGCGATCTCAAGGAGTCCGTCCAGAAGACTCGCGAGTTGCGCACCGAGCTGACCGACCGGGCAACCGAAAACATAAAGTCGGAAGTCAAACTCCGCGACATCGAAACGGAGTTGTCTGTGGCGCAGGCATCAAGCGACATGATCTCCACCGGCATTCTGGATTACTCCATGGAATCCAGTGAAAAAGACAAAGACGACAAGTAAGACCCGGCCAACATCAAGTCTGGTAGCTGCTACCTGGGAACCGGCAGGGCACAACGGCTGTTGCGCTACATGGGGCAACTAATAATATAATTTAACATAATATACATTATACGCATAAGAAAGCATATAGCAGGTGTAGGGCCCCTGCGATCGTAAAGGTGCGAACAAGCAAGACCCGGTTGACCAGATTGGGACCTACCGGTCCGGAGCGCCAGGATCTTTTTCGATTGATGCTAGGTGATCCTCTATAACTTGCCACAACGGAGTGTCTACCCAGGTGTCATCGAGATAGAAGCCTTCGGGAACCTCTTCTTTTGGGTCTATGATCAGATTATAGATTGATGGATAGGCCATAGTTTGGATCGCATAGCTCTCATCATCGATTTCCTTGATAAGCATTTTC
>JAPUKV010000068.1 GCA_027295475.1 Pseudomonadota bacterium | reverse complement strand
CCAAAAGCCCGAAGGCGGCCCACACCAGCAGTCGTCGATTATCCATTTGGCTCTCTATTGTGCGCCGGCAGGCCTGGTGTTCCCGGTTCGGCATTTTTGCCAGTGTCCGGCCAGGCTGTCAAAAAGCATCCTGTTGCTCGCCCGGCTTGCGGTCGACCGGCTCATGACCACGACATCCAGCCCGCCTAATGCCTCTTTGTGTTGGCGGAAGGATTCGCGAACGACTCTCTTCAGGCGGTTTCGCTGGACCGCCAAACGGCAGTTTTTCTTGGAGATCGCAAGGCCCAGCCTGCCGGCCTTCCTGCCGTTCGCTCGTGACAGTACAGTGAACAGTGTGTCACGACTCCGGTTCGATTTCTCGAATACGCGCTGGAAAGAGCCCGCGTCAAGCAGCCGGGTTTCTCGGGTAAACCGGCGGCTCGAGATGTCTTCCTTCTTTGGCTTATTGTCAGTCGTAACGGAGATCGCGGCTCGGCGCTTCAGTTCTATTGTGCACGATGCGCGCTATTTTACGGCGACAGCTGCGCACGCCGTTTCGCGCGTCGGCGATTCAGGATTTGCCGCCCGCTCTTGGTCGCCATGCGCGCTCTAAAGCCGTGTGTGCGTGCCCGCTTGATTCGGCTGGGCTGGAACGTGCGTTTCATTTGCCTCAATCCTGGAGGTGCTGCAACCTCAAGAGGGCTGCTCAAAAAGAAGGCCGGCAAGGGTACGCGGGAGAGAAAATTGTGTCAATAGAATAAGGCCCTGGAATCTCCCAAGCGACCATTTAATTGAATTTTACCGGTCTCTGGCGAAGCCCGGATAGACGTTATAGACTGCTTGGTCTTTATCGATTTTTGTGTCTGATCCAAATGACCGTTGAGGGATCCTTGTTGCAGGCTGAAGCCACTCCCTGGAGCCGGTGCGTCGGTGCCTTACAGGCCGAGCTTACGGAGCAGGAATTTAATACGTGGATTCGGCCTCTTCAGGCCGTCGAAGACGGCCGTGTATTACGACTGTTGGCACCAAATCAATTTGTCATCAAGTGGATCGAGCGGCACTATCTCGAGAAAATCAACGGGCTTCTCAAAGGCCGGCTTGACCCGGTTCTGGAGGTCGGCTCGCGGCAAACGGCCGCAGCCGACCGTGATGGCGCTGTAAGGAAATTGCAAGCAGCGCGCGTTGCGCCGGTTGCAAGCCGGCTCAATCCGACCTTTACGTTCGATACCTTTATAGAGGGCAAGAGCAATCAGCTCGCCAAAGCCGCTGCCATCCAGGTAGGGGCGAACCCGGGTACCTCGTATAATCCGCTCTTCATTTACGGCGGCGTCGGTCTTGGCAAAACACATCTGATGCAAGCTGTCGGCAATGCCTTACTGGCAAATAATCCCTCCGCAAGAGTCAGCTACCTCCATTCCGAGCGCTTTGTGGGTGATATGGTCAGAGGCTTGCAGCACAACACGATTTCAGATTTCAAGCGCTTCTACCGCTCACTGGATGCTTTGTTAATCGATGATATTCAGTTCTTTGCCGGTAAAGACCGCTCGCAGGAGGAGTTCTTTCACACTTTTAATGCCCTTCTCGAGGGACATCGACAAATCATCTTGACCTGCGACCGGTATCCAAAAGAAGTCAACGGTCTCGAAGAACGATTAAAGTCCCGCTTTGGCTGGGGGCTAACCGTTTCCATCGAGCCACCGGAACTGGAAACCTCAGTGGCAATTCTAATGAGTAAAGCTGCCATCGAAGGCGTAACGCTACCGGAGGAAGTCGCTTTTTTTATCGCTAAACGAATTCGCTCGAATGTACGTGAACTCGAAGGGGCGCTGCGCCGGGTGATGGCCACCTCTGTGTTCACCGGTCGGCCTATTGATCTGGAATTTACGAAAACAGCGCTCAAGGATTTACTCGCGTTGCAGGATCGGCTGGTTTCTATAGAAAATATTCAAAAAACCGTCGCAGAATATTTCAAAATTCGCCTGGCGGACTTGCTGTCAAAGAGACGCAGTAGATCGATTGCCCGACCCAGGCAAATAGCAATGAGTCTCGCCAAGGAACTTACAAACCACAGCTTGCTTGAAATTGGTGATGCTTTTGGTGGACGCGATCACACGACAGTTTTGCATGGTTGCCGGCGCATCACGATGCTGCGTAACACCGAAAAACGCATAGACGATGACTATCGAAATTTGTTGAGAACTCTGACAGGATGATGTGCATAAGCGGTGGATAAAAAATCAAGTGAAGTTATCCACAGGAAATCCACATCCTTATCGCAACTGTTACATGTCTGCAGACACCCCAAAATTGTTTATAAGCTATTGATTTTTAACGATAAGTTATACTTATCCACAGGCCTTTGCTTTGCTAATAATAATAATAAGGCAAAAATTCCAATATTTATTAACAGGAAAAATTAATGAAATTTACCGCTGGTCGCGAAGCATTGTTGAAGCCCTTACAAGCCGTTATTGGTGTTGTAGAACGCCGGCAAACGATGCCTATACTCGCGAATGTCTTACTGGTCGCCAAGAACGATCGCGTATCAGTGACAGCAACGGACCTGGAGGTTGAACTGGTCGCGAGTGCCGAAGCTGAGGTAGGAGGAGCCGGGGAAATCACGGTGGCAGGCCGGAAACTGCTGGATATCTGCCGGGCCTTACCGGAACAAGCGGAGCTCGTCATACAGTTAAGCGGCGAAAAGCTCAGCATCAAATCGGGTAGAAGCAAGTTTACATTGACGACACTGCCGGCAGCTGATTTTCCCACGGTCGAGGATATTAACGCCGGGCAGACCTTGACTTTGCCTCAGGCGACGCTCGCGACGCTGTTGGATAAAACGCATTTCTCAATGGCACAGCAGGATGTTCGTTACTACCTGAATGGCCTGCTTGTTGAAACGGACGGCCAGCATCTGCGGGCAGTAGCCACGGATGGTCACCGGCTGGCACTCTGCCAGGTACAGCTTGATGGCAAGAAAATGCCGCAGCAACAAGTTATTGTGCCGCGGAAGGGCGTGCTGGAGCTGCAACGGCTGATGAGTGGTGAGGGGGATGTCGAATTGCAGCTCGGGAGTAATCACATCAGGATAGAGCTCGACGGCATTCGATTCACATCGAAGCTTATCGATGGGCGGTTCCCGGAGTATGAACGGGTGATACCGCAAGATACAAGCAATCACCTGACGGCCGACAAACAACTTTTCAAGGGGGCGCTGCAGCGGACGGCGATTTTGTCGAATGAGAAATATCGAGGTATTCGTCTGATTATCCGCGACAGCGGTGTGGTTCTACAGGCACATAACCCGGAACAGGAAGAAGCAGAGGAAGAGCTGGAGGTCAGTTATAAGGGCGAGGATATCGAGATAGGCTTCAATGTCAATTACCTGTTGGATGCGATTGGGGCAATCGAGTCCGACGAAATCAGCCTGGCTCTGGTTGATGGTAATTCCAGCTGCCTGCTGCAGATGCCGGGCAACGACGATTGCAAGTACGTTGTCATGCCAATGCGGCTATAGGCTGCGCAGTAGAAAAGGTTGGCACTCCGGCATTTCCAGGCCACTAATTTCCGCTGTCTGACCAGTATCAGTTTAGAGGTAGAGCCTCGATATAATTTGATTTACGGTCCGAATGCCTCCGGGAAGACCAGTGTCCTTGAGGCTATCGCTTACCTTGGGCGGGGAAAATCCTTCCGCGGCGCCAGTCCGCAAAACCTGATTTCACACGGAGCGAGGGAATTCCTGTTGCGCGGAAAAGTAGATGCCCGGACGCGGCAGGTGACCGTGGGGGTTCGTAACAGTAAAGACGGCCTCGAAATCAAGATAGACGGTAATCGGGAAACCAGCGCAGCTGCGCTGGTGGGCATCTTGCCGTTACAGATTCTCGACCCGGATGTTCACAATCTGGTGGCTGGCGGCCCAGAGTACCGACGGCGGTATCTCGATTGGATGGCGTTCCACGTGGAACAGGGCTATCAGGAGCGATGGCGCCGGTTTCGCCGCGCGCTTCGGCAACGAAACGCAGCGCTGCGGGAGGGTGCAGGCAAGACAGCGATTAGTGCCTGGGATCGGGAATTTCTTGAAGCCGCCGAGGCAGTAGATCAAACACGGCGCCGGGTCCTCGATAGCGCACACATGGCCCTGGAGGAGACTGGGGCAGCGCTGCTCGGCTGCGCTGTCGGTTTCGAGTACCTGCAAGGCTGGGCTTCGGAGCGGGGCCTGGCAGAGTCCCTGGCCAGCGGTTGGGAGAGGGACCAGCAGATGGGTACGACGCAGGCCGGTCCACAACGGGCCGAGCTTCGACTGATTTATGACGAACGGCGAGCAAAGCCACTGGTATCCAGGGGCCAGCAAAAACTCTTCGCATGCACGATGATTCTGGCCGCCACGGAGGTCGTGCAGGCGGCACTGGAGCAGCCCTTACTGCTGTTGCTGGATGATCCCGCGGCCGAGCTGGACGAACAGGCACTGGATCGACTCATGAGCCGTGTTTTCGGTCTGGGCAGCCAGATTATTGCGACGGCCCTGGATGCGGAAACGCTTCGATTTCCAGGGCCAGCAGCGCTGTTCCACGTGGAACAGGGCGGGTTGCAAAAAACCGCCTGATTTATAGTCCATATTGGTCAAAATAACACCCGGAAATTGACCGCCTATTTACCTTGAAAAGCCTTGTAAAAAGCGGCCTTGCGCACGGTTTCAGAGACCCTTTATTTAGCCCTAAATGGTACAATATTCCGGTTATCCTCAGAGGGCATCGAATGACGGACGAATCAGAATATACTTCCAGTAATATCAAGGTGTTAAAGGGCCTGGAGGCCGTCCGGAAAAGGCCGGGAATGTACATTGGCGACACCGATGATGGCACCGGCCTCCACCACATGGTTTTCGAGGTTGTCGACAACTCAATTGACGAAGCACTCGCGGGTCATTGTGATGTCATTACGGTCACCATTCACGCCGATGAATCGGTCACCATTACCGATGATGGCCGCGGCATTCCGGTAGATATACATCCCGAGGAAGGGCGCTCGGCAGCCGAGGTCATCATGACCGTTCTGCATGCCGGCGGAAAATTCGATGACGATTCCTACAAAGTCTCCGGCGGCCTGCATGGCGTGGGCGTATCCGTAGTCAACGCGCTGTCCGAGCACCTGGTGCTGACAATCTATCGCGACGGCAAGGTCTATCAACAGGAGTACTACCTGGGCGAACCCGCTGCTGCCCTTGCCGCTGTCGGCGATACCGACAGGAAGGGCACGACCATCCGCTTCAAGCCCAGCGCGAAGACCTTCACCAATATCAAATTCCACTATGACATTCTCGCAGGGCGACTTAGAGAGCTTTCATTCCTGAATTCCGGCATACGCATCCATCTGGTCGACGAAAGAGAAGACAAAGAAGACGTCTTCGAATACGACGGTGGGATTAAGGCCTTCGTCAAGCACCTCAACCGCAACAAGACACCGATTCATGATCGGGTTTTGCATTTTCAGTCGGAGAGGAACGGCGTAGTCATCGAGGCGGCGCTGCAGTGGAATGATGGTTACCAGGAGAACATGTTCTGCTACACCAACAATATTTCGCAGCGCGACGGCGGCACACACCTCGCGGGCTTTCGCAGCGCGTTGACCCGGACTCTCAACACCTATATCGAAAAACAGATGCCGGGCAGGAAGGACAAGCTATCGCCGACCGGTGACGACTCCCGCGAAGGATTGACAGCCGTCCTTTCGATAAAGATGCCGGACCCAAAGTTCTCGTCGCAGACAAAGGACAAATTAGTCTCGTCTGAAATGAAAGGTATTGTTGAATCGGCGATAGGTGAACGCCTCGAGGAGTTTCTGCTGGAGAACCCGCAGGAAGCCAGGGCCATTGTCTCGAAGATTATCGATGCATCGCGAGCGCGGGAAGCCGCAAGAAAAGCGCGTGAAATGACGCGGCGAAAAGGAGCCCTGGATATAGCGGGGCTTCCGGGTAAACTCGCTGATTGCCAGGAGAAAGATCCCGCGCTCTCCGAATTGTTCCTCGTCGAGGGCGACTCAGCGGGCGGCTCGGCAAAGCAAGGCAGGGACCGTCGGACCCAGGCTATTCTGCCGCTCAAAGGAAAGATTCTGAACGTGGAGAAGGCGCGCTTTGACAAAATGCTGTCGTCGGCGGAAGTAGGGTCGCTGATCACCGCCCTGGGTTGCGGTATCGGCCGGGCAGACTTCGATCCGGACAAACTTCGCTATCACCGCATCATCATAATGACCGATGCGGACGTCGACGGCTCACACATCCGAACCCTGTTGCTGACTTTCTTTTACCGGCAGATGCGTGAGTTGATCGAGCGCGGCCATGTTTATATTGCCCAGCCACCGTTGTACAAGATCAAAAAAGGCAAGCAGGAGGTGTATGTCAAAGACGATGCCGAACTAAAGGCACATCTTTTGAACACTGCTCTCGATAACGCGAAACTGTACGTGAACGCAGAAGCGCCGCCGTTAACGGGGCAAGCACTCGAAGTGTTGGCGAAAGAATACATGGCTGCGGAAAGCATAATTGAGCGCATATCCAACCGGTATGATGAAACGGTGCTTCGCGCGATGACTGCGCTGCCCGAAATTGATTCGGACCTGTTTGAAAACCTCGATGGCCTGGAGAAATGGGCGGAAGAGTTGTCCGCCGCTTTACCGAAAGCTCATGGCGACAGGGCGACGAATGGCAGCGGCGGCTATTACACTGCGGCATTCGAACGTGGTGGTGGCGAAGGGGAAGGCGTTCGCATCGCCGTGCAAAAGGTGCAGCATGGTATTGGCGCCACGCGCTACATACCGAGAGAATTTTTTGATACCAACGAGTACCGGCACATCATGGAACTCGCCGGCAAACTAAAGGAACTGATTGGCGAAGGCGCGTACGTTGCGCGCGGCGACAAGCGCATGGCAATCAACTCGTTCGATGAAGCGGTCGAGTGGCTGATGAATGAGGCGCGAAAAGGCCAGACTATTCAGCGATACAAAGGCCTGGGCGAAATGAACCCGGATCAGCTCTGGGATACAACCGTAAATCCGGAAACCCGCCGCTTGATGCAGGTAAAAATCGAAGACGTCGTCAAAGCGGACGAGATTTTCACAACACTGATGGGCGACCAGGTCGAGCCGCGCAGAGAGTTCATCGAAAAAAACGCGCTGACGGTTTCGAACCTTGATGTGTGATTGGAATCATCGCGGCTCGTAGGAGCGGCTTCAGCCGCGATCCCCAGCCCCATAACCCGCACTAATCTCCGCCATCTTCGACTCGATCCAGGCCTGGGCAATCTTGTTGGTGTCCTTAGGCTCTTGTGTTGACGGGTCGACAGCCGGGCCAATGCAGATGCGGATCCGGCCGGGCCGCTCAGGCAGCCCGTTGCGGGGAAAGAAATCGCTGGCGTTGTGTGCGACCGGGACGATCAGGCAACCGGCCTCTCTGGCAAGGGCTGCGCCACTGATGCCGTAACGACGGGTTTTTCCTGGCGGCATTCTGGTGCCCTCCGGAAAGATCGTAACCCAGATGCCTTCGGCCAGACGTTCTTTACCTTGGCGAAGAACCTGCTTGACTGCTTTGCCCCCGCCATGCCGGTCTATGGCGATGCATTTCATCGCAGACACTGCCCAGCCAATGACGGGGGTCCAACGCAGTTCTTCTTTAACGACCCAGGCGTGAGGCGGAAACACACCGATCTGCGCATAGGTCTCGAAGACTGAAGAATGCTTGATATAAATGACGCTCGGGTCGGCGGGGAGGTGCTCAGCACCCTCGACGACCCATTCGAGCCCACAGATAAGCCGCCCGGCCCACAGCATACCCCTGGACCACGCCCGGGCTATGCCGAAGCGCAGCCGATATGGGAGCGGCCAGAGCAATATGATGGCAAGGGCGGTGGGGACGACCGTTAGCAGGAAATACAAAACAAGAAACAGCACCCGCAGCAAAAACATTCTACCGTGCAGACTCCTGGCTGATAGACAGGCGAGAAACATCTGCGACATCCAGAAACATCGCACGTAGTTCGGCAAGCAAGGCCAGGCGATTATTGCGCAGCGCAGCGTCGTCCGTCATTACCATGACGTCGTCGAAAAACCCGTCAACAGGATCCCTGAGAGCAGCAAGCGTCGTCAGGACATTGGTGTAATCGCGGCTTTCCATCAGAGGAGCAACGGCTTTTTGTGCTTTTACGACGGACTCGAATAACGCTGTTTCAGCCGGTTCTGTTATCAACGATTGATCGATGGACGCGCCTTTGTCCACACCTGCCTGTTTTAGTATGTTACTGATCCTCTTATTTGCGGCAGCGAGGCTCGACGCCGGTTCGAGCTTCACGAACGCGGCGACGGCTTTCAGGCGCGCATCGAAATCGAGCAGCGAAACCGGGCGCTTTGCCATCACGGCGGCAAACATTTCCGTTGTCAGGCCGGTTTTCCGATCCAGATAATAGGCGCGCATTCTTTCGGTAACAAAGTTATACAGGCTTTCCGATAGGCCTTTCTCGTCTTTATCGCGGACGGGCTGATCGGCGACAGTCGCGGCGACCAACGCCGTAATATCAAGATCAAGCCCCTGCTCGATAATGATACGGACAACGCCCAAAGCGCTTCGCCGCAAGCCGAACGGATCGCGATTGCCGGACGGCATCTTGCCCACGGCAAAAATACCGGCAATCGTGTCGAGTTTGTCGGCGATCGCGAGAGCCTGTCCGGCGACGGTTTGCGGCAGGGCGTCACCGGCGAACCGCGGCAGGTACTGTGCACCGATCGCCTCGGCGACGGCGCCAGGTTCGCCGTCTGCTGCCGCATAATACCTGCCCATTAAACCCTGTAGCTCGGGGAACTCGCCAACCATGCCGGTCAGCAAATCGCATTTGGCCAACGCAGCCGCACGCACGATGGCCCCTGTTTCCACACCGACCTGGGAGCCTATCGTGACAGCGAGTTTGGCGACGCGAACACTCTTGTCATGAATGCTGCCGAGGCCACGCTGATATACGACATCTCTGAGTGCATCACGGCGATCCGCGAGACTGACCCGCTTGTCAGATTCCCAGAAGAACGCGGCGTCGGCGAGTCGGGACCGAATCACCCGTTCATTGCCATCGCGCACGCGGTCAGGCGCTTTGCTGACGAGATTCGCTATCGTTATGAACCGGGGCAGCAAATCATCACCCTTGTCGGCAATGGGAAAATAACGCTGATGACTGGAGAGCGTCGCGACAATGACCTCCTTCGGCAAAGACAAGAACGACTTGTCGAAGCTGCCGATCAGTGGCACGGGCCATTCGGTCAGGGCGGTGACTTCATCGTACAGGGCCTCGCTGGCTACGGGCTCGCCACCCGCCTCTTTTGCCGCATTTTTTACAGCCGTGACAATAGTTTTCCGCCGCACATCAAAATCGGCGAGCACCCGGGCCTTCTTAAGCAGCGACAAATACTTGGCGGGCTTATCGAGCGCAATCTCGCCCGGCGCATGAAAGCGGTGGCCACGGGTCATCCTGCCGGCCGGCACGCTCATCACGGAACCCTCAACGACATGACTGCCGTGCAGCAATACGATCCAGTGAACGGGCCGCACGAACTCGGCTTCACCATCGCCCCAGCGCATTCGCCGCGGTATCGGCAGGTCCTTGAGAGCGGTCTCAACGAGCCCCGGTATAAGCGCCGCGGCTTTTTGGCCGCGCTCGAGCGAGCGAAAGCAAAGCCGCTCGCCTTGGTCGGCCGGCAAACGATCAAGAGCTTCGGGTTCGACGCCGCACTTCTTCGCAAACGCCCTGCCTGCGGGCGTGATTTTTCCGGCGTCGTCGTAGGCGACCGAGACAGGCGGGCCCCTCACGACAACTTCCTCGTCGGCCTGTGCAAAGCCAAGCGATGCGACAATGACAGCAAGCCGGCGTGGGCTCGCGTAAGCGGATACTGATGCGTGCTCGAGGCGGGCATTATCCAGGGCCAGCTGCAAACTGCCGGCAAAGGCATTCATGAGATTCCTGAGCGCCTTCGGCGGCAGCTCCTCGGTGCCTATCTCGACCAGAAAATCAGCGGCATTACTCACCGCTAAGAGGCCTCGCGCTGGTGGGCTTTAGCGCTCTCGATCATAGGAAAGCCCAGCGCCTCACGGCTTGCATAATAGACCGTAGCCACCGATTTGGACATGTCCCTCACGCGAAGAATGAAACGCTGCCGCTCGCTGACCGACAGCGCCTGTCGCGCGTCCAGCAGATTGAATGTATGTGAGGCGACCAGCATTTGCTCATAGGCCGGGAGCGCCAGCTTGAGTTCGATGAGGCGTTGGCAATCGTGCTCAGCAAGGTCGAAGGCATTGAAGAGGGAGTCTATATCGGCCAGCTCAAAGTTGTACCTGGACTGTTCGACCTCGTTTTGATGATAGACATCGCGATAGCTGATGCGGCCGAGCGGCCCGTCCGTCCAGACGATGTCGAAGATGCTCTCGACATCCTGCAAATACATCGCCAGGCGCTCGAGGCCGTAGGTTATCTCGCCGGTGACCGGCCGGCACTCCAGGCCACCGAGCTGCTGGAAGTAGGTGAACTGGGTAATCTCCATGCCGTTGAGCCAGACCTCCCAGCCAAGGCCCCACGCGCCGAGGCTGGGTGACTCCCAGTTATCTTCGACGAAGCGAATGTCATGAACGGTCGGATCGATGCCGATCGTGCGCAGCGATTCCAGGTAAATGTCCTGAATGTCCTCAGGCGACGGCTTGATGACAACCTGGAACTGGTAGTAGTGCTGCAGTCTGAATGGGTTATCGCCGTAACGGCCATCGGTCGGCCGGCGGCAGGGCTGCACATAGGCAGCGCTCCATGGCTCCGGGCCCACGGCGCGCAGGAAGGTGGCCGGATGAAACGTGCCGGCCCCCATTTGCATGTCGTAGGGCTGCGCAATGACACAGCCGCGCTCAGCCCAGAATTGCTGCAGCGCCAGGATCAAATCCTGGAAAGTCAGCATCGCAGGCGGGTTGTCCTTTTTCATCAATGATTTCAATGCCTACAGAGGCGCGCAGTATAACCAAGATGAGGCTGTGTGCCGATGGCCGCGTCAGGCGCAGCATCGGGGGAAAAGTAACGCGCCCGGAATAGTGCAGACGCGACTGAAATGCACTACACTGGTGCGCTACGGGACGGCGCCGCACCATATTGGTGCAGATCCTGGCGCGGTCGAATTCAAAATGCCTTGATAATTAATGGCTTAAAGTTTACGGCCTGTGGCACGGTTCCTGCAATGTCAGTAAGGCAGGCCGGCAGGCCGGCGTAATTTTAACGAAATCCTGATTGGAGGAATGCTTCATGACACCTGCTGATGTGCTCGGCCTGATAAAAGAAAGAGAGGTGAAGTTCATCGACTTTCGGTTTACCGATACGAAAGGCAAGGAGCAGCACGTCACCGTGCCGTCCCGGGCAGCCGATGAAGACCTTTTTGAAGAAGGCAAAATGTTCGACGGCTCGTCGATCGCCGGATGGAAGGGCATCAACGAATCCGACATGATTCTACTGCCGGATCCGGCAACGGCCGTCGTCGATATCTTTGCAGAAGACGCAACACTGAATCTGCGCTGCAACGTTATCGAGCCGTTAACAATGCAGGGTTATGACAGGTGTCCGCGATCCCTGGCTCAGCGCGCGGAGGCCTATATAAAATCGACAGGCATTGCCGACGCGGCTTATTTTGGTCCGGAGAACGAGTTCTTCGTGTTCGATGATGTGCGCTGGGACGATACGATGCAGGGCGCGTTCTATTCGGTCGACTCGAGCGAAGGCGCATGGAACACGAGCAGAAGTTACGAAGACAGTAACACCGGCCACCGGCCAACCGTCAAAGGCGGCTATTTCCCGGTACCACCGGTCGATTCCCTGCACGATATTCGTTCGGCGATGTGTCTCGCGCTGGAGGAGCTGGGTCTCGAGACAGAGGTTCACCATCATGAGGTAGCGACCGCCGGCCAGGGTGAAATAGGCGTTAAATTCAACACCTTAGTAAAAAAGGCGGACGAAGTTCAGATCCTTAAATACGTCGTTCACAACGTGGCGCACAGCTACGGCAAGACCGCTACCTTTATGCCCAAACCGCTTGTCAATGACAACGGCAACGGCATGCATGTACATCAGTCGCTCTTCAAGGACGGTAAGAATCTATTCGCGGGTGATGGTTACGCGGGCCTGTCTGACACCGCGCTGTATTACATCGGCGGCATTATCAAACATGCGAAAGCACTAAACGCGTTTACGAACCCGTCGACAAATAGCTACAAGCGACTCGTGCCGGGCTTCGAGGCGCCGACGATACTGGCGTATTCTGCACGCAATCGTTCCGCCTCGATTCGCATTCCTTACGATTCGAGGCCGAAGGGACGCCGGTTGGAAATCCGCTTCCCTGACTCGATGGCCAATCCATACCTCGCCTTCGCGGCAATGATGATGGCTGGCATTGACGGCATTCAGAACAAGATTCATCCGGGCGATCCGCTGGACAAGGATCTTTATGACCTGCCGCCGGAG
>JAPUKV010000067.1 GCA_027295475.1 Pseudomonadota bacterium | reverse complement strand
TCGCCCCAGGGGAACCAATTGACCGGATTATGCGCATGCTGAAGCAAATAAGGACTGGATTCCAAAAACAGGCGATTGGTGTATTTCGCCGAGCCATCCGCATTGAGATGCCGTGTTCTGGGCCGATAATCGCTGCCGAGTCGCTGGTACTTTTGGGCGAAGTCGTGCACGAGTGACTCGCTGAATACCCGGGTGCCAGGCAGTGTGTCGGTCACTTTGGCCTGCGTCGCTGTTACCGCGGCCATTGCGGCCATTGTGGCGACCGGCGACAAGGAATATCGTTGGCTGAACAGATAGCGGCCGCCAACCCCGACGATGACCATCATGGTCAAGATGACGATCAGCATAAGGCCGGTTTTCGCGGCGCCCCGGTTTTTTTCAATTTTCCTCATTGACTCGCATGATACACATTGGCTGCCGAAGACAGGGCTCTGCCTGTACTCCATCAATATCACCTTGACGCAGTACTGAAGCTTGGCAACCCACGTCCTTGATTGTCGCAGCCGGTTTATGGGACAGCGGTGGGTTAGACTTCTATTGTGCTAAATGCCTACTTCGTCTCCGACCTTCACATCGGCTCGCCCACCGATTCCCGGGCGACCTTGTTTCTCGAATTCTTGAGGAATCTCAGCGCTGGGGAGAACGTCTCACACCTGTTCCTGATGGGCGATATTTTCGACCTGTGGGTCGCGGCGCACAAGTATTTTATTGATAAATATCAACCAATTACGGACGAGATTATCCGGTTGAGGGACGCCGGCGTCGAGCTTCATTACTTCGAGGGCAACCACGATCTGTATCTCCGGCACTACTGGGGTGACCAGATCGGGCTCACGGTGCACGAGGGCCCGGCATACGTGGAGCTTGGCCAGCAAATCGTGCGTATCGAGCACGGCGATCAGATGGACCCCGACGACCGGGGCTATCGATTCCTGCGGTGGTTCTTGCGTACGCCGCCACTGACGTTCCTGATGCCTCGCTTGCCGGGCGGGCTGGTGGTGCAGATCGGCAAGAAATCCAGCGAGAAAAGCCGTGTCTATACGTCGGCAACAAAGACCATAACGCGCGAGGAAACTATCAGGAAAATACGCACGCACGCGGAATCGGTATATCGGCAGAGGCCATTCGATCTGATTATCTCCGGGCACGTTCACGTGCGGGACCAGTATCTCGTCCAGGACGGCCAGATCGCCTTCAAGTCCGTCAATCTTGGCACCTGGCTGGATGCTCCCTGTTATTATCGAATCGATGACACGGGCGGTGAGCTCGTCGATCTTGAAGGCACTTCTTAATAAGACGCTTCTTAATAATAAGAATACGCCGGGCATGATCAATGAATAAACTCAGGACAGCAGTCGTTGGCGTCGGCCATCAGGGAAAATGGCACGCGGAAAAGTTTGCCGCGCTTGAGAACTCTGATCTCGTGGCGGTTGTCGACAAGGACGCCGATCGCTGCCGGACGCTGGCTGCAGAACTCAATGTAAAGCCGCTTGCCGATTTCAAAAAACTGATCGGGGAGGTCGATGCCGTCAGCATCGCGTCGCCAACGCGTTCTCATTTCGACATTGCCAGCACCTTGCTGGAGCATGATATTCATGTACTGGTTGAGAAACCGATTACGACAACGCTTGAGGAAGCCGAAGCGCTGGTCGAATTGGCAGAGGGCAGGGGCCTCGTACTCCAGGTCGGCCACCTGGAGCGGTTCAATCCCGTCATCATGGCGCTCGGCGAGTTTCTTGAGACGCCGCTGTTCATCGAGTCGAACCGAATTGCGCCGTTTAAACCGCGCAGCATCGATGTCAGTGTTGTATTGGATCTGATGATTCACGATATCGATTTAGTACACAGTGTTGTAGCGTCGCCCGTCACCAGTCTGGATGCGACCGGCGGATCGATCATCTCCAATGACATCGATATCGCCAACGCCAGAATCAAATTTGAAAATGGCTGCGTGGCAAATGTCACGGCCAGCCGCGCGAGCTTCAAGACTGAGCGTTCGTTACGGGTTTTTCAGGAGAACGCCTACTTCAGCGTCGATATGCACAATAAGAAATCGATGATTTATCGAAAAAGCGGTGCCGGGCCGGTCCTGAGCCCGGACGATATTTCGGTGGAAGAGCGGTCATATGGCGAAAGCGATGCGCTCATGGTGCAAAGCGAAGCATTTCTTAATTCGATTGCGGGAGGACCACCACCACTGGTATCGGGGCGCATTGGCATGCAGGCCTTGAGAACCGCTCTGCGTATCGGGGCAATGCTCAAAAGCGCTTAGCGGGATCGATCAGGTACCGGCGAATCCATATACGCCATACCTGGATTTGCCGGCGAGCCAGTCCCGTAATTTGTGCACGTCTTCGGTGTCCGGAACACCGGTCAGGTCACTGTCGCCCTCTCGCAATGCTCTGAAAGCGGCTTCCACGGCGCGATAGCGCTCCTTGTCAAAGCCGCCGCGCCGGAGGCCAATGCTGTTCAGTCGGTAGTGCCTGACGGGTTCGCCGCCGACCATGGAATAGGGCAGCACATCTTTGCGTAGAGGCACATAGCCCCCGACCATGGCATATGAGCCGATGCGCAGAAACTGGTGTGCCCCGGCACAACCACCCAACACAACGAAATCCCCGACCTCGACATGCCCGCCCAGCACGATATTGTTGGAGAGCGTCACGTTGTCTCCCACCGTGCAGTCATGACCAACATGCGCGTACGACATCAGAAAGCAATCGGAGCCGATTTTGGTGGCAGCACCTGGCTCGAATGCACGATGAATCGTCACCCCTTCCCGGAATACGTTGTCATCGCCGATTTCAACCCAGGTCTCTGAGCCGTCATATGCCGTATGTTGCGGGAGTCCACCGATGACGGCATGCGCATCGATCGCATTGTTCTTGCCGATACGGCAAAACTCCCGAATAACGGCATGCGGGCCGAGCGTCGTGCCCGCGTCTATATGCACGTTGTCTTCGACGACGGCGCAGGGGCCGATCACAACGGAAGGATCGATCTCCGCCTTCCCTGATACGACGGCGGTCGGGTGAATAAATGCAGAACTCATTTCAGGATCGGCGGCTAACGGAAAACTCGGCGATCGCAACAAGTGCCTCCTTGTACCCGGACTCGGGCAGGCCGGAAATGGCGTCGATTGCTACGTCTGCTGCATTCTGTGCACAAGTCACCGTGTATCGCAGAGCACCCGTAGACTCGACGATCGCCTGAACTTCATCGAGTCGGTCGATACCAGCAGATTCGATGGCCGCCCGAATAGATTTGCGCTCCGCATCGCTGCCGTTTTTCATGGCATAAATCAGCGGCAGTGTTGTCTTGCCTTCAGCGAGATCATCACCAAGGTTCTTGCCGAGTTCCTTGGGCGATGCGTCGTAGTCGAGCGCATCGTCGATGAGTTGAAAGGCCGTGCCGAGATTTTGCCCATAAGTGATCATCGCAGGTTCATCGGCGGGATTGCGTTCAGCGAACACGGCCGCGATTTGCGCACCGGCTTCGAAGAGACGGGCAGTTTTTCGATAAATAACCTGGCGATAAGCCTCTTCAGTGACGTCCGCATCATGGACGTTCATCAATTGCATGACCTCACCGGCAGCAATGGTATTGGTCGCGTCGGCAAGAATCCGCATCACTTTCATACTGCCGACATCGACCATCATCTGAAACGCACGCGAGTACAGGAAATCGCCGACCAGGACGCTTGCCTGATTGCCAAAAACCGTATTGGCTGTGTCACGGCCACGGCGTCTTGCCGATGAATCGACAACGTCGTCATGCAGCAAGGTAGCCGTGTGAATGAACTCGATAATCGCGGCGGCATGCACGTGGTGATCGCCGGTGTAACCCAAAGCACGGGCGGCCAGTAGTACGACCAGGGGGCGCAGCCGCTTGCCGCCGCTCGTGACGATGTATTCGGATACCTGGGATACCAGGGCGACATCGCTTTGCAGGCTCTCACGAATCAGATCGTCGACCGCCCGCATATCGGCGGCCGCCAACTCCTTTACTTCGTCAATTGTGAGGGCAACGGGTGCTTTTTTGGCGGGCTGCATGGCGTGGACGATAATGCCTGAAATGCTCTGGATTGGCGACCCGAAGGGGCGGAATCAGCCGGCATGCACGCATTTGCAAGCTATTGAAATAAAGTAGAATTCCTAGCCTGTGGGCGTTGACCCGGGGGGCTCAAGTCTATAAAATTCCGGCTCCTTGGTGGCGGCAGGCATAGTCTGCAGCCGGATTCAGGTCGGGCAATACCCACAAAATATCTTAATTCTCAGCAAGTTGCGTATAATCGGCAACTTGCAGTATGGAGCATATTACGATGTACGCGGTTTTTCGCTCGGGCGGCAAACAATATCGGGCGGGCAAAGGCGAGCG
>JAPUKV010000066.1 GCA_027295475.1 Pseudomonadota bacterium | reverse complement strand
TGGCGGAGAGGGCGGGATTCGAACCCGCGGTACGGGGTTACCGTACACTTGCTTTCCAAGCAAGCGCCTTCGACCGCTCGGCCACCTCTCCTGGATTCTGTACTGCCGCGCTATTTTAGTTGCTACTCGGACGATAACCCAGGTGGCATTTCCAGACAGCGGTCGGTGTCCGTGTCTGGAGGGCGTGGCGATGGTCGGGGGATCGTCGTCTCTTTGAAGGACTGCAGGTCGTCCAGGTCATCCGGTGCTTCAATTCGCTTCCCACTCTGACTCAATTGGTAGCGCCCTTCGGTTTCGCATGTCGGCGACCCCCCACACGCCACCAGCAATGACATGCCTGCCAGCAGCACCATGACGTTGATGATGTCAGTTGACGATCTCACAGGGCGATCCCCGCATTTGCCATTGCCTGCCTCATTTCTGCGTGATATTCCTCGGCGTAGGATGTTAATGGTAAGCGAATTCCCGGCGAAATCAGACCCATCTCGGCGAGCGCCCATTTCACCGGAATCGGGTTTGACTCGAGAAACAACGCCTTGTTCAGCGGTTGCAGCTTGTCATCCTGTTGTTTCGCTTTTTTACTCTCGCCCGCCAGAGCTGCCCGACACATGTCCGACATCAGCCGCGGGGCGACATTGCCGCAAACTGTAACCACACCATTGCCGCCATTTTCGATAAATTCCAATGCTGTGAAATCGTCGCCACTGTAGAGCATGAAATCTTCAGGCACCAGGTGTTGAATCTGACTCAATCGTTGCATATCACCGGTCGCTTCCTTGATGCCGAAAATGTTCGGATGCGCAGCGAGTCTTGCAACGGTCTCGGGAAGTATGTCGGTGACGGTTCGGCCGGGGACGTTGTAAAGCATTACGGGCTTATCGACAGCGTCCGCAATCGTGGAGAAGTGCTGGTAAATGCCCTGCTGCGTCGGCTTGTTGTAATAGGGTGCGACCAGCAGATAGGCATCAATGCCCAGTTCGCCGACTTCCACAGACAACTCGATCGTTTGCGCCGTCGAATTCGAACCCGTACCTGCAATCACCGGCAAGCGGCCGTTCACGATTTCAACGGCTCTGCCAATAAGCTCGGTGTGCTCGGATTTTTCAAGCGTTGCTGACTCGCCCGTCGTACCAGCAATGACCAGCCCGTCGCTGCCCTCGCTGACATGAAACTCGACGAGCCTTTCCAGCGCCGCATAATCCACTCGATTATCGGCATCAAAAGGGGTTGCCAATGCAATCAGGCTGCCCTTGAACACGGGATCTCCTCGCCACAAATAAGGCCGCAATGCTACTGTTCGCATGCCAGCGTGGCAAGCAACGATGACGGCAGGTATTTGGCGCGCCGGGGAACGTAACAAGCCTCAGAGAAACTGAAAGTAGAATCTTGATAAATGACACAACTTATTGTTTTATCAGTAATAGGAACGGACCGCGCAGGACTAGTGCAGGAGATCTCCAAGGTCATCCTGGACTGCGGCGGCAACATCGAGGAGAGCCGCATGACGGCGCTCGGCGCGGAATTCGCCATGCTGCTGCTCATCTCGGGCAACTGGCACACCCTGACCAAGCTCGAGTCCGGCCTCGACCAACTGACCGAAGACGGCTCCCTGACGATCAACCTCACAAAAACGGGGCAGCCGACGAGCAGGAAGGATTGCATGCCGTACGCCGTCGATATTGTCTGCCTGGACCAACCCGGCGTCGTGTTCGGCCTCGCCGATTTCTTCGCAACCCGCGACATCGAGATCGCGGATCTGGCAACAAGGCGCTACGCCGCCGCACACACTGGTGCGCCGATGTTTGCAGTTCAGATAAGCATCAATGTCCCGGGATCAGTGAATCTGTCGCAGTTACGGGATGAATTTATGGAGTTCTGTGATCGCGAAAATCTCGATTCGATTCTGGAACCCATCAAGTCCTGAGGACCTGACAAATATCAGGAGGAAAATGTGGCCGCACCCACGCTGATGCGACAAGGGCCGGACTTCAAGTGCCCGGCAACAGGTGATCAAACGATTCATCTGAAGTCATTGAGGGGCAAGAAAGTCGTGATCTACTTTTATCCGAAGGACAGCACACCGGGCTGTACAACCGAAGGGCAGGACTTTCGCGATCTTCATGCAAAGTTCAAACGGCAGAACGCGGTGATTCTTGGCGTGTCTCGCGACAGCCTCGCCTCGCACGAGAAATTCAAGGCGAAGCAGAAGTTTCCGTTCGAATTGCTGTCCGACCCTGATGAGGTGTTGTGCAAAAAGTTCGATGTCATCAAGGAGAAGACTCTGTACGGCCGCAAGTTCATGGGGATCGAGCGCAGCACATTTCTGATCGATGAGCGCGGCAAGCTCAGGGAGGAATGGCGTAAGATCAAGGTCAAAGGCCATGCGGCCGAAGTACTCGAGGCCGTCAAGAATTGTTAAGCAGGAATTGGGATTGGCTTCAGATTCAACGGTTTATGTCAAAGCGATGCTCGACCGGTGCTACTTTTACCCATTTTATTGACGCTACAACAGGTATTATTGGGAACAGTCCGCAAGGCTTGTAGTCGGATCTAATATGCCATTTCGCAAAGACCCCGTAATCCATCGTCGTCTCAGTCAATTGCTGCTGCTTGCGGTAACGGCTTCTCTGACATATTTCGCGGGCGCGACAGAAGTCAATCTGCCTGACCTCGGCAGCCCGGCAGACGCCACCCTGTCGAAGAATACCGAGGCACAGATCGGCCGTTCGATCATGCATCAGATTCGCGCCAGCGGACAACTGGTTGAAGACCCGCAGATTACCGAATACATCAACGACATCGGTCATCGCATATCCGCGCAGGCTAATGACGGCGCTCACACATTCACGTTCTTCGTGATCGATGACCCGAACATTAATGCCTTTGCCCTGCCCGGCGGCTACATCGGCGTGCATACGGGCCTCCTCGAAGCAACGCGAAGCGAAGACGAGCTGGCCGGTGTGCTGGCACACGAAGTCGCGCATGTCACGCAGAGGCATATTGCAAGAGCAGTTCACGCGAGTTCGCGCCAGAGTATTCTAACGACTGCAATCATGCTGGGCGCCGTCATCGCGGGTGTGGCGGCCGGGGCAAGCGGCGATGCCGTCCAGGGGGCAATAGCCGTTGCCCAGGGCACGGCGGCCCAGCAGCAGATTAACTTCACTCGCAACAATGAATACGAGGCGGACAGGGTTGGCATTTCCGCACTCGCGGAGGCCGGATTCGATCCACAGGGCATGGCGTCTTTCTTCGAGGTGATCTCCCGCGGCGGCAGACCCCCGGAGTCAGGGGGGCCTGAGTTTCTTAGAACACACCCGGTCAGCAGCGCCAGAATTGCAGAGGCTCGCGGACGTGCGCGGGAATACGCGCCGGTACATACATCCGACACCGTCAATTACGGGATTGCACGCAGCCGCCTGATCGTGCAGCGCATGGAGACGGCGGAACAAGCCATCAGATATTTCGAACGCGAGAGTTATGAAAATCAGTCGGTCGCAGAACGTTACGGGCGGGCCCTGGCATACACGAGAGCCGGCAGGCATGCGGAGGCCAACCGCATCTTCGAAGAGCTCGTCGACAATGACCAGGAAGTCATCGCCTACCACATCGGCCTGGCGCAGTCCGAACTGGCGCTGGAGCGGACTCGGGATGCCGTGGCCTCATTTGAGCGCGCCCAGGAACTGTTCCCCAGGAACGTGCCTCTCGTCGTTCACTACGCGGAGGCGCTGTTGCAAATGGGCGAGGCAAAAACTGCTCACGAAATCCTGCTGGACCTGCTGAATAACGTCCCGCCTACCCCGGAACAGGTGCGGCTCATCGCCCGCGCGGCCAACAAAGCCGGCGATATAGCGGAGGCGCATTACTACATGTCTGAATACCGGATCATGATCGGCGATCTGGTAGGCGGCGTGAATTTTCTTCGCCAGGCATTGCGCGTGCCCGACTTGCAGGAGATTCAACGCATCCGTTTCGAAGCTCGCATCGACTTTCTGCATGACTATATGACAGAAGAACAGCTGCAACGAAGCAGATCCTGAGCCAGCCTCCATCCCGCCTCACTGTTCGCCCGGAGCTTGGATTTCCTGTAAGCTCGTCAAGAAACGAGGCAGAAAAATGCCCTACTCTGTTGAGCGCTTGGGTGGTTTTGTTTTGGCGGCACTTGTCTGCCTACAACTCGGTGCCTGTGCAACGCAGCCGACCGCGGCCGATGGTTCAAAGCCCGCACGATCTCCTGCTGATCCCTGGGAACCCGTGAACCGGCCGATTCACATCTTTAACGCTGCTGTCGATGGGGTGTCTTTAAGGCTCCTGGCTAAAGGCTACCAGAAAGTCGTTCCGGCCTTTATGCGGCGCGGCATCGGCAACTTCTCGCGAAACCTCCGGGCACCGCTGCACATCATTAATAATTTCCTGCAGGGCAAGATCGGTTCCGGATTCAGGCAAACCGGGCGCTTTGTGATGAACACCACCTTCGGTATTGGCGGGTTGATGGATGTTGCGGCAGACGCCGGGATCGACGTTGAAATTGAAGACTTTGGTCAGACGCTCGCCGTCTGGGGTGTACCTGATGGACCGTTTGTCATCATTCCTTTGCTGGGCCCGAGAACGTTGCGCGATGCAACCATGATCCCATTGAACTTTCTCGCCGACCCGTTGCTTCACTACGACAATGCATCTGTCCGGGATAAAGTCTATTTGGTCCGACTAATCGATGTTCGGGCGCGCTTGTTACCCGCCAGCGCGCTGATCAGGGCCGCCTATGATCCATACATCGCGTTACGGGAAGCGTATCTGCAACGTCGCCGGTATCTGATTTATGACGGAGATCCGCCGGAAGATGACGATTTCTACGACGAGTTTCTGGAGGACGAATAAGGGCCCCGTCGTCTCATAATCCTCAGAGTGGCCCGGGTGCATCAATAAAACCCGCCCACCGTTCGCCGCGGCGCAGCAGATGATCGACTTCGGTGGTCTTGGCGATCGCGTTTACTTTTTCAGGCATGTCGGTAAAGCGAATCTCGCGAACCGTGTGATTGGCCCAGGTAATCCACTCGAGCAATAAAGCCAGACCGGCTGAGTCGGTTTCATCAACGCCCGACAAATCGACTTCGATACGGGTATGTTCCTCAAACGGAATCTCGCTTTCGCGCAATATCCTGCCCGCGGTATCGAATGTCATGTGGCCGCTCAGTGAAAAGCGGCCGCCGCCGTGATCCTGAAGCACGAAATTGCTCATGCCGCAGCGCCTTCGTTTGTTTCGGCCTCGAGACGCTTGATGACACCATCCAGACCCTCGGCCTGAATTTCCGCATTCACTTCGGCCTTGAAGTTTCGAATATAGGAGATACCTTCGATCGTCACATCGAACATGAGCCATCCTGTTTCACGCTTCACCATGCCGTAGTTCACGGGCACTCTCGTTCCATCTTCGAGCACTACTATCGTCTTGACCGTTGTTCGTTTTTTCGATTCGTCGCCGCGAAATGGCAACACATCCAGATTGGCCAGATCGAATTCCAGGACGGCCTCGGCATACATATGCATCAAGTGATTATAAAAGGCGTTGACGAACCGCTCGCGATCTTCCTCGCTGGCGGTTCGCCAATGCCTTGAGAGTACCAGCTGCGCTGCATATCGCCGGTCGAATCTCGGCAACAGAATCTCGTCGATCAACGCATAAAGCGCCTCTTTATCTTTTGCGAATTCATCCAGACGGCCTTCGATGGCCTGGCCGAGCAGCATTGCCGCTTCCTCAATCACGGTGTTCGGTGACTCAGCCTGGGCGGTCAGCGAAATAAGACAGGTAACAAGAATCAGTGGCAAACGTTTCACCACAGGTTCACCGCTTAATACCTTATTCATCGTCATCCTCTCCTCCGGCGCTGAACAGATACTTGCTGATCAGGTTCTCAAGCACGATTGCCGACTGCGTGAACGGCAAATCGATTTCGCTGCCGTCCTCCAGATAGGTCTCGGAGCCGCCGGCCTGAAGGCCGATATATTGGCTGCCCAGCAACCCCGAAGTCAGGATGGCAGCATCGGTATCATCAGGTATCTGGTCATATTTCTGGTCGATGACGAAAGTGACCCTGGCTTCCAGGGTGACAGGGTCGAATTCAACCGCAGTTACGCGGCCAATCGTCACACCGGACATCGCCACCGGCGCACGGTTTTTCAGACTGCCAACGTTTTCGAAGTAGGCCTGGACCTCGTAGGTATCACCACCGGAAAACGCATTTTTTCCGGTCGTTTGAGTCGTCAGGAAAAAAAGGGCGGCGAGGCCCAGCAAGACGAAAAGACCGGTTCCGAATTCAACTGCTCGAGTTTGTTGCATTGCTTACCTCAGATGGCAATCGCCGTAATCATGAAATCCAGTATGAGTATCGAGATTGCCGTGATAACGACGGTTCGTGTCGTGGCCCTGCCAACACCTTCTGCCGTCGGAATCGCATTATAGCCTTCCCAGACTGCCAGCAGACTCGCGACCACGCCAAACACGGTACTCTTGATAATGCCTTCATAGATGTCGCCAGGTTCAACAGCATTTTGCATCTGTGACCAGAATGCCCCGGCGTCAACGCCCAACAGCGTCACACCAACAAGGTGGGCGCCAAACAAACCGACAACAGTGAATATGGCAGCGAGTAGCGGCATCGCGATCACGCCGCCGAGGAATCGTGGTACGAGGACCCTTTGCAACGGACTGATGGCCATCATCTCCATTGCCGACAACTGATCGGTTGCTTTCATCAGACCGATCTCGGAGGCAAGTGCCGTTCCGGCGCGACCGGAAAACAACAGCGCCGTAATGACAGGGCCGAGTTCCTTTAGCAGACCCAGGGCGGCGACGGCGCCGACCGCATCTTCTGCATTGAACTTCGCCAGGTTCGAGTAACCCTGCAAGCCCAGAACGCCGCCGACGAACAGACCACAGACCATGATGATGACGAGCGACAAGGCGCCGGCATTATAAACCTGGTACACCACCAGCCGGAAGCGTCCCACAATTATGGCGGGCGAGTGGCTGAGCAGGCGCAGAAAAAATATCTGTAGCGCACCAAACGTGCGCAGGAACTCTACGAATGTGTAATAGAGTTCCCTGAACATCGGGACTTACTCTACATCCCGGCCGAGTAGTTGCTCGGCATAGTTCGGCGCTGCGTAATGAAACGCGACCGGACCGTCTGCCATGCCGTGCATAAACTGCTTGACGACTTCGGAACTGGTGTTGCTGAGTTCATCCGGGCTGCCCGAGGCAGCCACTTTGCCGTCCGAAATCAGGTAACTGCAATCAGCGACCGCAGCGATTTCCTGTACGTCGTGACTGACCAGAATGGTGGAGATGCCGAGTGCGTCGTTCATCTGCCGGACAAGTCTGACTATGACACCCATCGATATCGGATCCAGCCCGACGAACGGCTCGTCGTAGATAAGGATATCCGGGTCCATCACGATTGCCCGGGCCAGTGCCACACGGCGCGCCATGCCACCTGAGAGTTCGGACGGCATCATGTCGGCGGCGCCGCGCAGTCCAACCGCATGCAGCTTCGTCAGCACAACGTGCCGGATCAGCCTGTTCGGCAGTTTGGTATGTTCCCTTAGCGGGAACGCGACGTTTTCGAAGACACTGAGGTCTGTCAGCAACGCACCATTCTGGAACAGCATGCCGAAACGGCGCCGGAACCGGTACAGGTCCCTCTGGTTCAACGCCGAAACGTCGATACC
>JAPUKV010000065.1 GCA_027295475.1 Pseudomonadota bacterium | reverse complement strand
AAGCCGGCTGCTGGCTGGGAGCTAACTTCTTGTCCTCGATCCCGAGCAGAATCGGCTCGGCAAGCTCACGATATATATTTACTTTCGCGTTGTACGCCGTTCTTGAAAGTCCATGTTTGTCTGTAATGCGCAGCCTGCGGATGCTGAACTCTCCGTTCTCTTGTCGTTCGCCCGTCAGATAGCACTTGATCGCCGTTACTTTTTCTCCGGAGAGTTCCAGTCCGCTCAGCTTTGACAGGTTGCCCTGGGCACGTTGCAGGAAAGTCACAGCATCGAGATCAAGCTGTGATTCTTCTTCGCCGAAGCCCTGTTCGGGCGGTTCCGCCACGAACTCGCCGACGAGAATCTGTCCGGGCATTGCCGCCTCAATCATCCTTGCCAGCTCGATCGTTACCTCACCGACGATAAAGTCATGAATGGTCGGATTGAGCCCTTCGGCCTGGTGAAATTCATAGCAGCTGCCGACATGAAAACACGCACGCAGCCGTGGCACGGCCCTGGACACTGCCTTGCTACGCGCAATGGCGTTATCAGCCAGCACAATGTGCATGAAATGGTAAAGATTGACGTTGGCTTCGAGGCCGTGATCGCGATTCCAGATGTAGAATCCGTCGCCACTGGAGGAGCGAGCAAAATTGATTCCAATGTCCTGCTCGAGCATTTTCGCGTGCGCCGAATTCAGCGAATAAGACAGGCTGTTCAGCTGTGTCATCTGCTCAAACGGTGTCAGGAGGCTGAAGCCCACGATGTCGAATAGCGTCACGGCACGGCTGGCAACGTAGTTGATGCCATAGCGCCGGATCATCTTCTCTATGATCTCGGTCTCGACGAAGTGCCCCGTCAGCGGCTGTCGCAGCGGGATGAACACCGGCTCGATATCCAGCAGCTTGGCCACCTTTTGAATCTGGGCTATCGTTAGTTGACGGTCGCCGGAGATCAGTTCGGTAATGAAACGTGCCGAGACACGCTTCGGAAGCCGCGGGTCGTCGGTCGGAGCGGCCGTGTATTCGGCGATGGCGTAATGGGGTACTACCAGAATCAGCAGACCGTCTTCCAATGGCGCCCAGCTAAGAATGCTGTTTTGCCCAAGTGACCAGTGGTCGTTAAGACAGCGCTCCAGGTGCACCAGGTTGCTTCGCTGGCGCAGACCCATGTCATTTGCGAGGCCTGCCAATTGATCCAGGTAAGGCGAATAACTGACCATTCGCCGGATGCCGGATTGCGTAAGTTTGTCAAGGTCCATTCAGTGTTAACCCAGGCTTGGACCGCCCCAATTCGAGTGCCTACCGATAATTCGGGTGATCCCCGATCGCGGACGCCTACCACGTTACCGGTGCCATAAAACGAAATTAATCAACTCTGTGCTGCAGTGCAAGTATGATTAGAAACCTGCGATATGTATATCATATCCCTAACATTGGTCAATTGTGCAAAACTCAGTGCTTTACATAATGACCCTGCTTCGGGCGGAGTGTACACCAGGCCGAGGCGATACGATCGGGGCTGTGTCGCAAGCACGATATTATTTGTCGGAGGTGGTGTGATTGCTCGCTGAAACGCCGAAAATTGACGCCGTTCGTGTTTTGCATGAACGCCTGCAGGAGTGGCTGATTCGCACGCCGGTTTTGCGCTGCCGGTCGCTTGAGAATTATGTGGGCGAAGTATTCGAGATACACGCGAAGCTCGAGTTTTTGCAGCGAACCGGGACGTTCAAGCCCCGAGGTGCCCTTTCGGTCATGCTCGGCCTCGATTCACAACAGAAAGAGGCTGGCGTTACGGCGGTCAGTGCAGGAAATCACGCGATAGCGACAGCGTTCGCGGCGCGAGCTGTCGGAACGAGCGCCAAGGTCGTCATGATCATGAATGCCAATCCGCTCAGGGTAGAACGATGTCGTGATTTTGGTGCCGAAGTGGTGCTTGCCGATGATGTTCATAGCGCCTTTGACGTCGCCGAGGAGATCCAAAACAAGGAGGGACGTTTCTTCGTGCACCCTTTCGAGGGTTCTGATGTTGTTCTCGGCACGGCAACTGTGGGTCTGGAAATCTGCGAGCAGGTTCCTGATCTGGACGCAGTTATCGTACCGATAGGCGGAGGCGGATTGTGCGCCGGCATCTCGAGCGCTGTGAAGCAACTGAAGCCGCGCTGCGAGGTAATCGGCGTTGAACCTGTAGGTGCTGATTCAATGTCTCGCAGTTTTGCGAGCGGGAAGCCTGAGTCGATTGAAAAAGTGGCGACGATAGCTGATAGCCTGGGTGCGCCTTTCGCGTTACCGATCTCCTATGAGTTGTGCAAAGAAAATGTCGATGAACTTGTTCTTGTTAGTGACGACGAGCTGAAAGAGACAATGGGCCTGCTGTTCAGAGAGCTGAAGATCGCAGTCGAACCCGCCTGTGCGGCCAGCACGGCAGCGTTGTTAGGCCCGTTATCCGGTCGCTTTTCCGGCAAGAAAGTAGTGACCGTAATGTGTGGGAGCAACATCGACTGGCAGACTTTCGCGCAACATGCGAATTTGGGCACCTGAATGCTCATTGACGAACTTAAATCGATTGTGGGTCCTTCCGGCTGGACCAGTGACCCGGATGAACTTCTGCCGCATCTGACCGAATGGCGGGACGTTTACCATGGTGAAACACTACTCATGGTATCGCCCGGTAACACGGAGCAGGTAGCGGCGCTTATCAAGGCCTGTGCCGCTGGCAACACGCCGGTCGTTCCGCAAGGGGGCAACACGGGTCTGTGTGGCGGGGCGATCCCCGACGAGTCCGGCCAGCAGGTGCTCCTGTCGCTATCGCGCATGAATGCCATTCGAAGCGTCTCGCCGAACGATTTCTCGATGATCGTCGAGGCCGGTTGCATTCTTGCGGACGCGCAGGCAGCGGCGCGGCAAGCCGAACGATTATTTCCCTTGAGTCTGGCTGCCGAGGGGACTTGTCAGATTGGTGGCAACCTTTCGACTAATGCCGGCGGTATCAACGTACTGAGATACGGCACCGCACGAGACCAGGTGCTGGGGCTGGAAGTCGTCCTTGCCGACGGCACCATCTGGAACGGGCTCAGGCGTCTTCGAAAGGACACGGCTGGCTACGACATCAAACATCTGTTCATTGGCTCCGAGGGAACACTGGGAGTCATCACTGCGGCAAATCTCCGGCTATACCCCGAAGTAAGAGAGACACAGACTGCAATGATTGCCGTAAACAGTCCGAAGCAGGCAGTAGATCTGCTTGCGGAACTTCGTGGTTCACTGCCGGATCAACTGCAGGCGTTCGAATTGATTCCAAGTCGTGCGATCCGCTACCTGCGACGGCACATGTCGACACTAAAGATACCGTTTACAGATGATTATCCCTGGTACGTGTTGCTCGAATCGTCACTCGGTCAAGATGCGCAGACTCTGGAAAGCGCGCTGGCGGCGGCTTTGGAAAAGCAGTTGGGCATCGATGCCATTATTGCCAAGAACGGGTCGGAGCAGGAAGGGCTGTGGCGAATTCGTCATTCGATTTCCGAGGTGCAGAAATTCGAGGGCGTTAGCCTGAAGCATGACGTGTCCGTGCCGCTCGGAAAAATCGGCGATTTCATCGAAGCGGCGGAGGCGGCGGTCTTGAAGGTCATGCCAGATGCGAGGATCGTTGCATTCGGGCATATCGGTGACGGCAATGTGCATTTTAATATCGGTCAGCCGAAATCCTGGGAGGGAGACAGCTTTCGCGACAAGGCAGCCGGCCTGAGCAATGTTGTCTATGAGGTCGTCGACTCATTACAGGGCAGCATCAGCGCAGAACACGGCATCGGGCAACTCAAACGTGAGCTCCTGAAGCAATATTGCGGCGAAGAGGAGCTCGCCGTCATGAAATCCATCAAGGCAGCCCTCGATCCCGGCAATATTCTGAATCCGGGAAAAGTGCTTTGATTTCAGCCTTCTGCGCGCGGAATCCCTGGCCCTGGCAATACAATATGACGACCAGTTCCCATAGTCGGGCTCGCCCTCACGGTAAACTTGCAGGCTTATGAACGCCAACTTCGACAAAATCGAGCGGTCTTACCCGGAGGAGCTTTCCGAGTTCGCGGAGCAGCTTCACGAACAGATCGCCGATGAGAGCCTGCTGGATGACATTCATTCAGCGGTGCAGTCGCTATTGTCGGGGAACGGCGATAGCGAAGCGGACATCCGCCGCATACTTCGGGAGCAGCACCAGGCGGGGAATCTGCGTGACGAAACATTCCAGCTGGTTCAGCGCATGCTCGAACGCGCAGGGGAGGAAGATCTTGCGCCGGCGCCCATGGTGTCAGAAGTTACTATCCAGAATGATGAACTGTTCAGTGATACCACCGTTATTGCGGCGGCAACTTCGGACGAGCAGTCGGCCGACGATCGGTGCCAGGTTGGCTCAGTCCTGCGGGACAGGTTCCTCCTGCAGGAGCGGATCGCGGAGGGCAGCATGGGCGTCGTGTACAAGGCACTGGATCGGCGCCTTGCGGAAGCCGATGGCGTCGATCCCTGGGTAACGATCAATGTTCTGACGCCGCAGCTGGCGAGAAACGAGCAAGCATTGCGCGCCTTGCAGCAGGAAGCGGCCAAAGGTCGATGCCTGTTGCATCCGAACATCGTGCGATTCCTGGATCTCGATCGCGACGAAGATCTCTATTTTATTGTCATGGAATGGTTGGACGCCAAGTCACTGGGCAGCATTCTCGATGACAGCGGCAGCAAGAAGATCGACAAGGAGACGGCACTCGATGTCGTCAAGCAGGTTGCCAAGGCACTCGACTACGCACATCGTCTGGGCGTCGTTCATGCCGATGTGAAGCCGGGCAACATCCTGGTCTCGCCGAACGGCGAAATAAAGTTGTTCGATTTTGGAGTTGCCCGAGTCCGGCAGAAACAACTGGAGGGGAAGGCAAATTTCGATGCGGGCGTGCCTGGCGCCGTAGCACCGGCTTACTCGAGCATGCAGGTGCTGACCGGGGAAGAGCCGGCTGCCGCAGACGATGTCTTCTCGCTCGGATGCCTCATGTACCGTCTGGTCGCCGGTTATCGCGTCTTCGGTCCGAGAAACGCCGCAGAGGCCGCAGACACAGGCATGGAGCCGCAACGGCCGCAGGGGCTGAATGATACGGAATGGCATGCCTTACGCAAGGCGCTTGCGTACTCTCGCGTGTCACGTTTCGCCTCTCCGAGGGAATTCATCGAGGCGCTTGCTGCGCCGGTTGCCCCGAAATCGATTCAGGAAGTGACGGAGCTCGATGAGCCGTACGACGAACGGCGGCGGCTGTGGCCGTATGTTGTTACCGCGGCGGTGTTGTTTGCTGGCGTGCTGGGGCTTCACCAGGTCGGATTGCTGGACAGCTTGCTGCCGCGTTCCGAACCTGATGCAACGGTTGCCACGGATCAGAGCACGATTGCAGAACAGACGCCGCAAGGCGAGCCGCCCGCCGGGGAAGAGCACGTCATGGAGGATCCGGGCCCGGTTCTTGACGACGGACCGCGAGTGTCGGAGTTGGCTGGCGAAAATGTGCAAGCAGAAGAGACTGCCGAGCCACAAGAGTTGCTGTACTTTTCTACTTTGCGGCCCCCTACTGTTGAGGTGCCGCTCGCTTTTGCGGGTACGGTGCGAACGGAAGTTGATCTCATCCTCAGGGAAAACGAGGCGCCGGCGATCATCGATCTCGTGCGCGTATCCAATCTTACCGATACGCTGGTCGTAAAAATCGAAGAGGTTGGCTTCAGCGGTAACCGCTCGCCGTGGGATTCCGGTCAGTACCAGATTTCGGAGCACAGTATGGCGCGATTCCTGCCTGGGCAGGTTCGGGCTCGATTCGCGATAGCAATGACGCCAGATCCGATACGCGAGCCCGACCGACAGGTGTCACTGTTGGTTCGGGATTTCGATAATGCCGAGTCCGAATTTGCGCTGATCAATCTCAGCCTCGAGGATGATGATCAGCGACGATTCGAGTCCGGCCTCGGACCCGACACCGTCGCATTTGCGGTAGGCCAGGTGTCGGTGCGGGAGCGCGATCCGGCGGTGCAGATCGATGTTGTTCGCTTTAACCCTCATCAAACGACATTGACCGTCGAGTACATCCTGCGCGAAGTCACCGCCACGGAGGGCGAGGACTATTTTGCGCCGGGCACAAACAGCATTCAGTTCGGGCCCGGGCAGCGTTCGGCCAGAATTTTTATTCCGCTGGTCCAGGATTCGAGGCCCGAATCCGACGAAACCTTCGTGCTCGAGATGCTGGTCCCACAACCGGAGACGGCCAATGCGAACATTTTCCGTCGAATCGCGGTTATCATCAGAGACGATGATTCCACCTTAGAATAACGACTAAACATCCAGAGCGATTTCCATGACCGAAAAAGAACTGCGCCGGTACTCGCGCGTTGTTGTCGACGGCGTCGAGCAGGCGCCGAGCCGGGCCATGTTGCGTGCCGTTGGTTTCACCGAGAAAGATTTCTCAAAGCCGCAAATTGGCATCGCGTCAACCTGGAGCATGGTGACGCCATGCAATATGCATATTGATCAACTGGCCAGGCAGGCTGCCGCAGGCGCGGACGCAGCTGGTGGCAAGGGCGTCATATTTAACACGATCACAGTGTCTGACGGTATTTCTATGGGCACGCCGGGCATGCGCTACTCACTTGTATCCAGGGAGATCATCGCCGACTCGATCGAGGCCGTCGTCGCAGCACAGGGATTTGACGGCCTGGTTTCGATCGGCGGCTGCGACAAGAACATGCCGGGTTGCGTCATGGCGATGGCGCGGCTGAACAGGCCGTCGGTATTCGTATACGGCGGGACGATCAAACCCGGCGCGAAGCGGCGGGACATCATCTCCGTATTCGAAGCGGTGGGCGCTTTGTCGAGTGGTGCGATCGATGAGGCGACTTTGCTTGAAGTGGAGCAAACGGCCATTCCAGGCCCGGGCGCATGCGGCGGTATGTACACGGCGAACACTATGGCGTCCGCGATCGAGGCACTGGGACTGAGTCTGGCAAACAGTTCGGCACAGGAGGCCGTATCGCAAAACAAGATTGACGACTGCCGGCGCGCCGGAGAGGCCGTCATGAATTTGATTGAAAAGGATATCAAACCGCGCGATATCCTGACGCGTGAAGCATTTGAGAATGCGATTACAGTGGTCATTGCGTTAGGCGGTTCGACAAACGCTGTCTTGCATTTGTTGGCAATTGCAAAGGACGCGGGTGTCGATCTCACGCTCGACGATTTCGCCCGCATAGGCGCATCTGTCCCGGTGCTTGCCGACGTAAAGCCAAGTGGCCGATACCTGATGTCAGAGCTAATCGACATCGGCGGCATTCAGCCGCTATTGAAACGCTTGCTCGACCGGGGCTTGTTGCATGGCAGCTGCATGACGGTAACAGGTCGCGCTGTGGCGGAAAATCTTGCCGATGTTGCGGACTATCCCGAAGGCCAGGATATCGTTCGCGACTTCGACAATCCGATCAAGGCGGAGAGTCATCTGGTCATCATGTACGGTGACCTTGCACCCGATGGCGCCGTGGCGAAGATCACAGGCAAGGAAGGCTTGCGATTCGAGGGTCGCGCTCGCGTATTTCATTCAGAGGAACTCGCCCTGCAAGCGATTCTGAATGATGCAATCTCCTCCGGCGACGTCATTGTCATTCGCTATGAAGGACCGAAAGGGGGGCCCGGTATGCGCGAGATGCTGAGCCCGACCGGAGCGATAATGGGCAAAGGTCTCGGCGCTGACGTTGCGTTGATAACGGACGGGCGCTTTTCCGGCGGCAGCCACGGTTTCGTTGTAGGCCACGTTTCTCCGGAGGCGGCCGTGGGTGGGCCGATCGCGCTCATTGAGGACGGCGACGTGATTACGATCGATGCTGAAGAACGTCGCATCGATATTTCGGTCGATGCCGAAGAACTCGCCAGGCGCAGGGCGAACTGGGTACGACCCAGGTCCGACGTGACCACCGGCGCATTGGCGAAATACCGCGCAGAGGTGTCTTCGGCGTCACAGGGCGCCGTGACCGTGGCACCGGCCTGGGACGAATAGTTTTACTTTTATCGCGCTCTTGCCTGGTTTTTGATCGCCTCTTACGTAGCAAAGATGAAATATTCGGGCGAACACTTGACCTCGCAAGTCAGGTCCGATTTACTGCGTCGACGAGATTGAATTGCATCCACGTAGTGTGCCGGAACGCCGTGTTTATCGGCGTCCATAAACACATAAAACAAATGGCGCGCCAGAGGTGCGTGGGTGTGACTGGCAGTAGCACCGGCTGACTTTGAAGCGGCTATTGTCCATAAACCCGCAAGGAATTTCCGAGCGGGTTTTTTTTAATGGAGCATGATGGCAAAGACGCGATTGTGATCATGGTCATGGCGGTTTTCTGACAAAAATGAAGCAGCTTGACCAGGCGATATCGCTTTTAAGGGAAAGTCTGCAGGCGGTTCGAGAGGCTCAACAAGGCCGATCAGAGCAGTTTCTGGCTAATCGCCTGAGTCATTTCGACAGTACTCATTACCGCATCGCCAGCTACCGCCAGATCGGCCGTCCTTGCACCGCTCTGGATAACATCGCGTATGGCTGACTCAACTGCAGTCGCTTCCTCGTTCAGGTCCAGGCTATGGCGCAATAACATCGCAACACTGGCAATGGTCCCGCAGGGGTTCGCGATTCCCTGCCCTTGAATATCCGGCGCCGATCCATGAATCGGCTCGTAGAGCCCGCGCTTCGAGTCTCCGATCGATGCAGATGGGAGCATGCCGAGCGAACCTGCGAGCATTGACGCTTCGTCGGTCAGAATATCGCCGAACATATTCTCGGTGACGATGACATCGAAGTCGGCGGGTCGGTTGATGAGATGCATCGCGGCCGCGTCAATCAGCATGTGCTCCAACGCTACATCCGGGAACTCGCTGCTCATGATCTTGTTTGTCACGTCGCGCCAGAGGCGTGAAGTCTCGAGTACATTGGCCTTGTCCACGGAGCAAAGCCTGCTGTCTCGCTGTTGCGCGAGCTTGCCCGCAACGCGAACGATGCGTTCAATTTCGAAAGTATGATAGACACAAAGATCGCTGGCGGACGTCTCGTCTCGCTTCTTGTCACCGAAATAGATGCCACCGGTGAGTTCCCTGACGACCAGGAGGTCGACGCCCTGCAGCCGTTCGGGGCGAATCGGCGAAGCTCCGGATAGCGCATCAATGATCTGCACCGGCCGCAGGTTCGCATACACTTCAAGCTCACCTCGAAGCTGCAGCAGGCCTTGTTCCGGCCGCACCGTTGCGTTCGGATCGGACCATTTGGGACCGCCGACCGCGCCCAGCAACACGGCGTCGGACTCCTTGCAACTGGCGATCGAATCGGCAGGGAGTGGCGAGCCCGTAACGTCAATAGCGGCACCGCCAATGAGTTTTTCTTCAATCCGGAATTTGTGACCGTACTTCGACGCAACCTGCTGCAGGACGGCAATGCCTGCCTGCGCGACTTCGGGCCCGATCCCGTCGCCGGGGAGGACGGAAATCAGGGCGTCCAGGAGCGTGTCTCCTCGAATCGTCTTATCGCGTCTTCGTGTTCCTGCAGAAAGCCGAGTTGATCGATGCCCTCTGTCAGGCAATATCGGGAGAATGCATCAATCGGAAACTCGACTGTCTTGCCGTTTGCAACTGTGAGCGTGGCATTTGTCACGTCGATGTCAACATCGATACCCGGGTTTGACACAAGCCAGGCATGTGTTTCCTTATCGATGACGATCGGCACCAAGCCGTTCTTCAGGGAGTTGCTGCCAAAAATATCGGCGATTCCAGTGCTGATCACTGCACGAATCCCGTAGTCGAGAAGGGCCCAGGGAGCGTGTTCGCGGGATGAGCCACAGCCAAAGTTGTGACCGGCAACCAGGACCTCGCAGCCCTTCGAATCGGCCCTGTTCAATACAAAATCGGGATTCTCGCTGCCATCCGGCCGGAAGCGCCAGTCGTGAAAGAGCCGGGCGCCCAGTCCCTCGCGGGATGTCGTCGTCAGGAACCGGGCCGGTATGATCTGGTCCGTATCAACGTCTGATTTGGACAGGACCAGGGTACGAGAACTGATTTTTCGGACGGCTTCCAGGGTTCAACTCCCAACGACGGTTACAGATATTTTCGAGGATCGGCTACGCGGCCCTCGAGCGCAGAAGCAGCAGCAGTTAACGGGCTTGCCAGAATCGTGCGCGCACCGATGCCCTGGCGGCCTTCGAAGTTGCGATTACTCGTGCTGACGCAGAGCCGACCGCTCGGCACGGTATCGCCGTTCATGCCGATACACATCGAACAGCCCGATTCGCGCCATTGAGCGCCGGCGGATGCAAACACCTTGTGTAGGCCCAGCGATTCTGCCTCGTGTTTGACCTGCTGGGAGGCGGGTACGACCAGCATCGTGACGCCCGGCGAAATCTTGCGCCCGCGAAGAATATCCGCGGCCTGCTTGAGGTCGGACAGGCGGGAATTCGTGCAGCTCCCGACAAAGACGATATCGACCGCACACTCGGTCAACGGTTTACCCGGACTAAGCTGCATGTAATCGAGTGCCTTGCGGAATCCCGGATCTCCGTTCGGCTCGGGGACCGGGTCGTTTATCGGTATGACCATGCCGGGGTTGGTGCCGAACGTGACCATTGGCTCCAGCGTGTCGCCACACAGATCGACACACTTGTCAAAAATCGCAGCTGTATCACCTGGCAGCTTGCGCCAGCGTTGCACGGCTTCGTCCCAGTCGGTTCCCGAAGGGGACCTCGGTCTGCCTGAAAGGTATTCGATGGTCGTGTCGTCGGGCGCGATCATGCCGGCCCTGGCTCCTGCTTCAATTGACATGTTGCAGATCGTCATGCGGGCTTCCATGTCCATCGCAGACATGACTTCACCGCGGTACTCGATGACATGTCCTGTACCGCCACCGATTCCGATCTGGCCGATGATGGCGAGAATGACGTCCTTGGCCGTAACGCCGGCCTGCAGCCTGCCGCTAACGTTAACCACAAGCGTCCTGGGCTTGCGTTGCAACAGACTCTGTGTCGCGAGCACATGAGCGACTTCGGTCGTACCTATGCCGAATGCGAGCGCGCCGAATGCACCGTGGGTGCTTGTATGGCTGTCGCCGCAGACGATCGTCTTGCCCGGTTGGGTGGCCCCGAGTTCCGGTCCGATCACGTGTACGATGCCACGGTAGTCGCTGTCGAAGCCGAACAGCTCCAGTCCGAAGTCGCGGCAATTATCCTGCATTTTCACCACCTGATTGGCGGCGTCTTCGCCGACAACGGCCAGATCCTTGAAACTTCTGACCGGCGTGGTCGGCGTGGAGTGGTCCATGGTGCCGAGCGTCAGATCGGGCCGGCGCACGGGCAGGCCTTTTTCGCGCAGCAGAGTGAACGCCTGTGGTGTCGTTACTTCATGAATCAGGTGCAGGTCGATATAAAGGATTGCCGGCGTTTCGACCGTTTCTTCCATGACGACGTGGTCCGACCAGACCTTCTCGAACAGAGTTCGTGAATGACCCGCGCCCATAGCTGGCATGCCGCCGGGCTTAGGTGCCGCCGGCAGCGGCGACAGGCTGTGTGTGGAGATCTTCGAGCCAGCCGTGGCGATCTTCCGTTGCTCCGCTGAAAAGCCCGAAAAACGCGTCCTGAAGCCGTTTGGTGACCGGACCGCGATACCCTTCGCCGATCTCGATTCTGTCAACCGAGCGAATCGGTGTCAGTTCGGCGGCCGTTCCCGCAAAAAACATCTCATCTGCGAGATACAGCATTTCACGTGGTATCGCCTGCTCACGAAGCTCGAGACCGAGTTGAGCGGCGAGCTGCATGATCGTGTCGCGCGTAATGCCGGTGAGAATGGACGACGCCGTCGGCGGTGTGCAGATCCGTCCGTCGCGGATGATGAACAGGTTTTCACCCGCGCCTTCGCTAACCAGCCCGTCGGTGGCCAGAGCGATACCCTCGGCGAAGCCAAGACGTTTTGCCTCGGTGCTGATCAACTGACTCGACAGGTAATTGCCACCCGCTTTGGCGAGGGCCGGCACGGTATTCGGTGCGACACGTTGCCAGCTCGACACACAGACGTCGACGCCTTTTTCCAAGCTGTCGGCGCCGAGATAGGCTCCCCATTCCCATGCCGCGATTGAAACGTCGACGGGGTGGTCTGGTTTGGGCGCAAGTCCTACGTCGCCGAGCCCGCGAAATGCGATTGGCCGGATGTAGGCGCCGTTCGTCAATTCGTTAGCCAGCACGACTTCCTTGCACACGTTGATCAGCGTCGGCAGGTCGTAGGGAATCGGCATGCGATAAATCAGAGCAGAGTCGAAAAGACGTCGTATATGGTCAGTCAGTCTGAACGCTTTCGGACCATCGGGCGTCTTGTAGACGCGAATTCCTTCAAATACGGAAGATCCATAATGCAGGGCGTGCGTCATGACGTGTACTGTTGCCTGTTCCCATGGAACCATCCGGCCGTTATGCCAGATCAGTTTTCCGCCCTCAAAACTCATTTATTGCAATCTCCGGATAAATTGTATGGTGGTGCCGGTAGGGGGTGTAGCTTAACAATCGCCACAGGCTTTCGCATCAGTGAGTGTCTCGCCGCGCCGCATGCGACGTCAATAGTGTCGCGAATTATTAAATAGACGCACGATTCACGTCGCTGCCGCCATCCATGGTATGCGGGCCCCGCTCGCGCCGCCTCAGGATACGATTGACGACCTCCAGGCAGGCCCGGCTGCCGGCTTCCACGATGTCCACACTGACGCCATGGCCACGGTAACTTTGGCCGTTGTGCTCGACAGTAACAACGACTTCGCCCTGCGCGTCTTCTCCGACCGTGGCACTGTGCAACTCAAAATTCTTGAGGGTGATACGAACGCCAGTCGCCTGTTCGATGGCATTGAAAGCGGCAGCGACAGGACCATCTGCCTGAGCAGATGCGCTGACTTCATCGCCGTTGTCGTTGAGAAGCCGGATGACTGCCGAGGCTTGCTGATCTGTCTGCGAAGTCACTTGCAGCGACTGAAGTATCCATGGTCCGGCCGACGTGCTGTCGACATTCATGATGATGGCTTCTATGTCACCGTCGTACAGGTCCTTCTTCCTGTCCGCCAGCTTCTTGAATTCCTGGAACGCACGATTGGTTTCGAATTCATCGAGATCGAATCCGAGGTCTTTGACCCGGTCACGGAACGCATGCCGCCCGCTGTGCTTGCCGAGTACGAGATGGGAATGGCTTCGGCCGACGTCGCCGGGGCGCATGATTTCGTAGGTTGAATGGTGTTGCAGCATGCCATGCTGGTGAATGCCGGCCTCATGGGCGAACGCGTTTTCACCCACGACTGCTTTGTTCCTGGGTATGTGCATACCGGTGATGCTCGAGACCAGCCGCGATGTCGGGTAAAGCCGCGTCGTATCCACCCCGGTTTCGAGTCCG
>JAPUKV010000064.1 GCA_027295475.1 Pseudomonadota bacterium | reverse complement strand
TCGGCTTTCTTTTCCTGCTTGTCCTCTATTGGAGCCCTGGCCTCTGTTGGAGGCTTGTCCTCAATTGGAGCCCTGGCCTCTGTTGGAGGCTTGTCCTCTGTTGGAGCCCTGGCCTCTGTTTCAGTCGGCTTTTCCGCTTCGGCTTTTCGTTCGACGGCCGGTGGCTCATCGACAGCTGGTGCCGGCGTCGCCGACTCGGTCTTCGTTTCGGAAGCCGGGCTCGCGGCTTGCTCGTAGATCTGTAAATCGAGAACCGGAAGTTCGGGCTGGGTGATGTCGTAGTCGGCAGACTGACTATCGTCCACCTGTGAATCTGCCGGAGGCTCGGCCGGCACATCTGCCGGAGGCTCGGCCGGCACATCTGCCGGAGGCTCGGCCGGCACATCTGCTGGCGGCTCTGTGACAGGGATTGCCGGGATCATCGAGACCACGACCGGCTCTTCCGCCGGCGAGGACCTGGGGGTTCCAGCGTAGTCCTGGTCAGTCACCGGTGCCTGTATGGCCGCTTCCGGCCTGTCAATCGAAGGCTCAGCCTTCTGTCCATTGCCGGCCTGTGCAGTGGCGGTACTGTCTTCCGTGCTCCGTCTGCGGCGTCTGCCACCACGGCTACGGCGTTTGGGCCCGGTCTTTCGGCCATCGCTCCGGGCCTCATCGCGCGCTTGCTTGCGACTGTCATCCTGTTTCTGATCGCGTGCCTTCGATCGTTGGTCAGACCCGGAATCCGCTCGTTTTTCCTTACGAGCTGCCTCCGACTTGCGGGCAGAATCTTCGCCTGAGGGCGTCTTGCTGCGTCGCTTGCTCTGCTGCTTCGACCGTGGAGTCTTCTTGCCGGCCGCAGTTTTCTTTGCGTCGCTGGGACGACGCCCGCGCTGAGCGCCACGGCCACGGCTGTCAGGCTTCTTGCGTGTTCTTGTCTGGCTGCGCCGTTTCTTGCTGCCACGAGCTTCGGACGAAGAAACGAATAATCCGGCCAGCCAGGCAAAGATCCCAGGACCTTTTTTCCGTCTTCTCGGCTTGGGTACGGGTGTGAGCGGAGTGACGGTCGCGACCGCGGCTGGCTCCGCTTCCTTGCGATCCTGCATTGTCTGCGGGGTTTCCGGTTCATCGACGGTTTCGGCCAGCGTGTAACTGATGCCGATGTTCTCGGGCATCTCGACCTGGTCATCCCGGACTCTACGGATCCGGTAATGCGGCGTTTCCAGAGCCGAATTGGCGACCATAACGACCTGCATATCGTTGCGCGACTCGAGACTCTGGAGCCAGCTGCGCTTTTCATTCAACAGGTAAGTTGCGACTTCGACCGGCAACTGTGCAATAACTTTGGCAGTGCGCTCCTTTCTTGCCTCTTCGCCGATGATGCGCAGAATAGCCAGTGCGAGCGATTCGACGCTGCGAATATTGCCGATACCGGAACAACGGGGGCAAGTCATATAGTTCGATTCGCCCAAAGACGGACGCAATCGCTGTCGCGACATTTCCAGCAGACCGAAGCGACTGATCTTGCCTATCTGGACGCGTGCGCGGTCTGCTCTCACGGCTTCGCGCAGCCGGTTCTCGACTTCCCGCTGGTTTCTTTGCGGACCCATATCAATAAAGTCGATGACGATCAGCCCGCCAAGGTCACGCAGCCGCAACTGGCGTGCGATTTCGTCGGCCGACTCGAGGTTGGTGGTCAATGCGGTCGCTTCGATGTTGCTGCCCTTGGTTGCTCTTGCCGAGTTGATGTCGATGGACACCAGCGCCTCGGTATGATCGATGACGAGGCTGCCGCCGGCGGGCAGCGTAACCGAATGGGCGAACGCAGATTCGATCTGAGATTCGATCTGGTAGCGGGTGAACAAGGGAACCGAATCTGTGTAGTGTTTCAGCTTGCGCAGATTGTGCGGCATGACCTGTTCGACAAATTCCCGCGCTTCCTCATACGTTTTTTCATCATCGATGAGAATCTCGCCGATTTCGTTGCTGAGATAGTCGCGCAACGCGCGAACGACGGCGTTGCTTTCGCGATAAATCAGGAACGGGGAGGGCCGCTCGACGACGACTGTTTTGATTGCTTCCCACACGGCAAGCAGGTTGTCCAGGTCCCAGATAAATTCCTCGGCGCTGCGGTCGATGCCGGCGGTGCGAAGAATGACGCTCATGCCCTTGGGTACGTCGATCTCCGTAAGCGACTTGCGCGCAAGATCCCGGTCTTCACCGACGATACGCCGCGAGACACCGCCCGAACGTGACTTGTTCGGTTTCAGGACAATAAAACGTCCTGCCAGGCTGACGTAGGTCGTCAATGCGGCGCCCTTGTTGCCGCGCTCTTCCTTGTCAATCTGCACGACGATGTTCTGGCCCTCGTTGAGGACCTCTTTGATATTCGGTTTAGAGCCCTTTTCGACTTCGGAAACGAAGTACTCCGGGGATATTTCCTTTAGCGGCAGGAATCCGTGGCGCTCGGCACCATAATCGATGAACGCGGCCTCGAGGCTTGGCTCGATGCGCGTGATCGTTCCCTTGTAAATATTGGCTTTCTTACGTTCGGCGGAGGGTAACTCTATGTTCAGATCGTACAGGCGCTGGCCATCGACCATCGCCATGCGCAACTCCTCTTCCTGGGTCGCGTTTATCAACATTCTTTTCATGATGCCCTACTTTGTTATCAGTGGTGGGCAGCGAAAAGGACAGGCGGGGTGTGGCCGAAGGGGCCGCGCAGGGGAAGTCAGTACAGAGTGCGCGGCGCAGGGCGCGCGCAAACCAGAGGCTCATATACTTCGAAAAGGCCCGATCGCTTTCGATCTGGCCGGCCAGAATACTGATCATTGTTACCCTGCGGCAAAGCCGCTTTGGTGCTCGCACCGGCATGCCGTGCTCGCTGCCAAGTGGATAAAGGTCTCGCGTTGTGCGAAGCCCAAAATACAAAACAATCACGACAAATCAGAGGCTTACTGCGGTCGTGATTCACTCGTCGCGAAGGTTGAATCGAGTTCCATGGCCCTCGCAGGCCGGTAATATAACACAGCAGGTCGCCACGGCAACGTGATACAAGTCATTGTGATGGTTCCGGAATCTCCAAAAACACTGCGGACGGGCGTCCGCAAGATCAGTATCGGCGAAGATTTCGCCGGGCAGAGAATCGACAATTTCCTGCTGAACGCGCTACCCGGTGTGCCGAAAAGTCGGATTTATCGCCTTTTGCGCCGGGGTGAGGTCCGCGTCAATGGTGGCCGCATCAGGGCCGAATACAGGTTGCAGCCAGGAGACGAAGTCCGCGTGCCGCCAGCCCGAGTCAATGCGCCGGGAGCGCCGCCGCCCGCAAAGCTGGCGGAGGATATGCTGGAGCGCATCATTTTCGAAGACAAGCGATTGCTGGTTATCAATAAACCTGGCGGTGTCGCGGTTCATGGTGGCAGTGGCATCAGTCACGGTGTGGTTGAGCTCTTGCGGGCTTCGCGTCCTGATTTGAAAGACCTGTCGTTGGCGCACCGGCTCGACCGCGATACCTCGGGTTGCCTCGTTCTCACCAAACGGCGAAGCGCGCTTCGCGAGTTGCACGAGAAGTTTCGCCAGGGTCTTGTGGAAAAAAACTATCTGGCGCTGGCTGCCGGAGACTGGCAATACGGCGACTACCTGATCGACGCGCCTCTTAATGTTGAGCATCGAGAAAGCGGAGAGCGTCACGTCGTCGTCAGTGACCAGGGGAAGCCGGCAGAGACCCGCATCAGCTTATCGCGGACATACGGTGACTTTAGCCTGCTGCAATGTCGGCCGCTGACCGGACGTACACACCAGATACGGGTACATGCACAAAGCGTCGGCCAGCCACTCGTCGTCGACGAGCGATATGGTGATGCGGACGCCAATCGGCAGGCCAGGAAGCTGGGGCTCAAACGTCTTTTTCTGCACGCACAGTCGATTTCCTTTCCGGACAGTAGCGGCAATGAGCAACATTTCACGGCTCCGCTCGCCGATGACCTTGATCATTTCCTGACTCACGGATTGCAGGCGAGAAAATCCAGGAAGCGGCACAGGTAGT
>JAPUKV010000063.1 GCA_027295475.1 Pseudomonadota bacterium | reverse complement strand
CCTTTGCCTTCGGCATCGGAGCGTCGGAGGCGTCCCATGTCCTGGCGACGCAGAGTCTCTGGCAGCGCAAGCCCGCGACTATGCGCATTACCGTCGACGGCCAGCGATCACTCGGCGACTCCGCCAAAGACGTCATCCTGGCAATCATCGCGAAGATCGGTGCCGGCGGTGCCGTGGGGTCCGTGATCGAATACGCCGGCGGGGTGATCCGCGATTTGACGATTGAGGAGCGTCTCACGGTGTGCAACATGTCGATTGAGGCCGGCGCCCGTGCCGGCATGATCGCACCGGACGAGAAGACCGCCGCCTATTTGAAGGGGCGGCCCTATGTGCCCAAGGATGCGGAATGGGAAAAGGCGGTGGCCTTTTGGAAGATGCTGCCATCCGATCCTGACGCCTTGTTTGATCGCGAGGTTGAACTGAACGCCAACGAAATTGCGCCCATGGTTACCTGGGGGACAAGTCCGGAGGACGCTCTGCCCATCACCGGCGCAGTGCCGGACCCGGCCGGAGAGGAGGACGATCAGCGCCGCGCCAAGATCGAAAAGGCAATTGACTATATGGGATTGACCCCGGGTCTGAAGCTCACCGACATTGTGGTCGACCAGGTTTTTATTGGATCGTGTACTAACAGCCGGATCGAGGATCTGCGGGTGGCAGCGTCGGTTGCGCGAAACCGTCGCGCCGTGGTTCCGACTATGGTCGTACCCGGGTCGGGTCTGATCAAGGCGCAGGCGGAGTCTGAGGGACTCGACAGGATTTTCAGGGAGGCGGGCTTCAAGTGGCTCGAGCCAGGGTGCTCAATGTGTGTCGGGATCAACGGTGACACGGTAGCGGCAGGAAATCGGTGCGCGTCGACGTCAAACCGCAACTTCGCCGGCCGGCAGGGTCCCGGAAGCCGTACCCATCTGATGAGTCCGGCCATGGCAACGGCCGCTGCGGTCACCGGCCGGCTGACCGATGTCCGCCAGCTCGAGGTGAAGGGAGACTGACATGAAGGCCTTTACCCGGCTGACTGCAACAGCGATGCCCATCGACACCTTGAACATGGACACGGACCAGCTGATACCGGCCCGTTTCATTCGAAAACCGCTGGACGACAACTATCACAGGTATCTTTTCAGCGACCTGCGCTTCAACCAGGACGGCTCGGAAAGGCCGGACTTTATATATAACCAGGACCCGTATCGAAAATCTCGCATCATCGTGGCCAACCGGAACTTTGGCTGTGGCTCGTCGCGCGAGGCGGCGGTGTTCGCCCTTGTCGCATGTGACTTCTATGCCGTGGTCGCCCCCAGCTTCGGTGACATCTTCTTCAACAACTGTTTTCAGAACGGTGTGCTGCCGGTGCGTCTGGACGAGGAGACGGTCGCGCGGTTGAGGGCGCAGCTAAGGGACCAGCCTGGCGCAGCGGTGACCGTTGATCTTGAATCTCAGGAGGTCACCGGGCCGGATGGGAGGTGTTATCCATTTGAGGTGGACAGGTTTCGACGCCACTGCCTGCTGAACGGGCTGGACGACATCCTGCTTACCGTGGGGCACGAAACGGAGATTGCCGCCTTTGAGGACTCCTACCGCCGTGAGATGAGCTGGCTCTACTGAATTACCCTATTATATTTTGTAATTCCTCTATCCTTCTATAGACCTCTATCCCTAATTCCACCGATACGAAAATGAGATATGATGTGTAAATAATTACGGCGATCGTTAATATTATTTTTAGTGTTTTGTTGAATTTAGGGCTTTTGTAGAGCAGCGGCAGGGCAAGGGGTCCCAAAACGACAAATAAGAGCACAAGCACGCCTAGTGGTCTCAAATACCACTTAATTTTTTCATTTTCTTCTTTTCCCATTTTTTATCTTTTTGAAGTATTGGCGACGTGTTAGCCCCGATCCGAAAAAAATTCGAGGCATCTGCGGTGTGACCACGATATGACAGCAGTTATCGACATTTCGATCTTCAGTTTGCAACTATACTAAAGGTGTGTTGCTGATACACGCTGCGAAGGGGTGATTGATGCGCTCTGATGCTCATCAGGGAGAATTTCTTGGTCTGATTAATTTCGGATCGGGGTTAGTCAAAGCTCCCAGTTGGCTGATTGGACACGCGGGTCGCCCGCTGCGATCATCCCTTTGCCGTTATTGGATCAACTCGATCCTATGTAATTTCGGCAATAACCTTGCCCCTGTTCTCGTCCACAACTTCTTTGGGGATTATCTCAGCGCAATAAAGATCAAAACAGGCACAATGATAACGGCGAAAGGGAAAGGAGTAAACCCCAGTGCAAACCAGAGAAGAGACTTTGCCAGTTTCGGAGTCCGGTTATCTTTTAGCACCAGTCGATAGACGTTGATCTCGCGTTTAAAATACTTGCCTATAGATTTCAACCTGGCATGCTGCTGGAATCTGGACATTTTTTACCTCAAACGTCACTCATAGCACAGGAATTCCCTCTCACGCATCCCCTTAGTTTTAGCAACAGGACCCGATAGCTCGACCTCTCTTGAGAAAACTTTATAAGTGTATCTTATGTTGCTAAACCTTTGTGTCAGACCGCGTTCGGCAGGCCAAGGGGCTACCCGGGAGAGCGGGCTGGCCCCAGGGCAGTATTCGGGAGGATAGTTTCGGGAGAAAGGGGGCTTTCATATCGAGCAAGTACCGCTTCCAGGTAGTTATGGAAGCGTCGTTGAATTGTGTCCGGGGAGGAAATGAAGGTCCGCTTTGCTTGTAGGTCGTGTTGACATCAGTGCTCGTTAATCTGATACTCTCTGCCCAAAGCGGGAGCTGGCTGGCCCGCTTGCTTTGCGTCCAGGTTCAGGCTTTTCAACGCAACCAACCCATCTGCTGTACGAATAGTATGTGTATCGGGAAGTGGAGGGATAGAACCCCATGCGTCGTTTCCTGCAATTGACAACTTATTTCATGATTTTCGCAGCAGGAGTGGTAACCGGGTTGATCTGGAACATCCCCGTACAGCGCGAAGCGGCCGAATTACAAGTTGTGGTCGATGAATCACATCGCCAGAACGAAGCACTGCAAGTTCAAATTCGCACCCAGCAAGCTGAATTAACCACTCTGCGGAAACGCCCGCTGGTTGCCCCGCTGGTCATGATCGAATCGGCATTGGCGCTCGGATCCGATGCACCGAGTCCATCTGGAAAGTCCCCAGAACCCACCCGGGGGGCAATGGCCGAGCGGTCTACGGAAAATGAAGACAAAGCGGATGCTGATGAAGAAAAAACGCCACCGGCCACCGAAGAAACCGCCGTGGCGCGTTTACATCAATTTCTTGAAGACACTGCGGGCATGCGTCGACGCGAACGCAGGGGGTATATGAAAAGCTTGGTGGAAGAGTTGCGCGAAATGGGCGAACCGGCGATCACAGTTTTACTGCAGAGTTTGGAAGAAGGCGCCAATGTTCGCGAACGGCGTCTGGCCGCTCGCTTGCTGGGGGTATTGCAAGACCCGATTGCACTGCCTGCGCTGCAGAAAGTGCTGGCTGGCGATGAAGATACCAGGATGCGCCGCGCCGCCGCACGGAGTTTGCGGCTTTTGCAAATGCCCGAATCCATACCAGCACTGGAATCTGTTTTGAACAAACCGGAAGAGGATCATTTTGTTCGCATACACGCCGCCCGCGGCTTGGCCCAACTCGGCGAATCCCAGGGCGTGAACGGTTTGGTGGAAATATTTAATGAAACAGTTGACGATGGCCGCGCACGTTTTCGTGCTTTCCGGGCTTTGACTTCGCTCAATGATGCGGCGGCTTTGCCGCTGATGCGCGAGCTCGCCGCCTCCGAATCCGACGTTTCCTATCGTCTTAGGGCGGTCCGATTCCTAGGACGAAATGGCAACCAGGAAGATTTGGCATTGTTGCAACAAGTGCTGGCAGCGCGGAATGAACAGCCGTCGGTGGTCGAAGCGGCA
>JAPUKV010000062.1 GCA_027295475.1 Pseudomonadota bacterium | reverse complement strand
CGCAAAACTCACGCATGGTATTTATCGCACGTAACGGTCCAATCGTAACCGACTGACAAGTCTAGTCCATGGACGTCAGTTTCCGGCACTGGTACGCGTGAGCCTCAACACGGAGGCACTACGACGACGCGCAAGGATGCGCCACGGTCGCCGGGTGCGAATCCGGCGGCTATTTTTGGCCTTGAATTGAGACCTGGTTCATTGCCGGGCTACACGGGCAGCGGGCATTCTTGTGCTATGAAGAAAGTCGCCCTCCTCGCCCTGATTGCCGGTGCTGTCTACTACCAGTTCTTCGCCGGTCAGCCTGTTGGTGTTTATGACGACGACGGCGCGCCGAAGACCGTTCTTTTCACTACTGGTCAATGCGGCGAGGCCTGCGAGGAGACCCGAAAATACCTGGTGCGTCGCAAGATCGATTTCGAAGAACACGACGCCTTTGACAACGGCCCGGGTACCAACCTCTACAAAGAATATGGCGGCACGGGATACATGCCGCTAATTGCCATGGGACGGCAACGCGTCATCGGCCACAGCCCTGGCGACATTATTTCAGCGCTCGCCATTGAGTTTGGTCCAGCCCACATCAAGTCACGCGAACTCACGGCGTTGCAGCGAAACTTCGACGGCAGCCACGAACCACGCATCGTAATGTACGCGACAGCCTGGTGTGGCTACTGCAAGAAAGCCAGACAATACTTTGCTGACAACGGCATTGATTTCGTGGAATACGATATTGAAAAGGACCGTGCTGCGAAGCGTGACTTTGACACGCTGCTTGGGTCTGGAACTCCATTGCTGTATCAGGGATACACAAGAGTCGTTGGATTCGACCAACGAAAGATCGAAAAGGAATTCGATCTATAACTGCACGACCACTGGCACCAGTTGTGATGGTATCTGTTACAAATCCCAAAAGATCAACTTAAACACCGTATTTGCCGGCCAAAAAGTCGGCGTTAAACAAGTCTCCGATAAAATCTGGCTCGTTAGCTTCATGCACTACGATCTTGGCCACTTTGACCATGAATCGTGTCGGCTCGAGCCCATCGAAAACCCTTTCGCTGCTAAAGTGTTACCTATGTCTTCGGAATAATCTGTAACCCATTTTACCGGAATACACCGTAGTTCAGGATTGCTTCCTTTGACCCGGTGCTGCCCAATACTTCGACGTAATCGACGGGCGGGATGTGACAACTGGTGGACGGACAGGAGGCTTGAGGGCACCCGGATGGTAATCACCCAAGCCAGCAACATTGACCGAGCGGTGGCAAATCTCGACAATGGTCCGACGCGGGTTTGACAGTCGGACCGATCTCATCGATTCGCAGATAACAACAAGCATTCAGGAGCCATCAATGAGCACGCCGTCCACTATCCATGAGTTGCTGCAATCAGGAAAAGACAGCAGCGCCGCGATTTCGGGCATCGACCGGCCGGACCTGTGCTATGCGGACCTGCGCGAGTTGGTGTCGACGACAGCGGCATCACTTAATGGTCTGGGCATCGGCCGCAACGATCGCGTAGCGATCGTTCTGCCCAATGGTCCCGAGATGGCCGCGGCGTTTGTCGCCATTGCCGCCTGCGCAACAACGGCACCATTGAATCCGGCCTATACGCAGGAAGAATTCGAATTCTACCTGACGGACCTGAACTCAAAAGCGTTACTGGTCGAAAAAGGTAGCGACTCGCCAGCCGTCGAGGCCGCACGGACCCACAACATTCCGCTGCTGGAACTCGAATCGGAGACAAGCCTGCCGGCCGGTTGTTTCAGCATCAACGCACAGGGTGAGGGCAAGGCAGCGCGGAATGAAAACACTGGCATGGCTGCCGCGGACGATATTGCGCTGGTTCTGCACACATCGGGCACAACTTCGCGACCGAAAATCGTACCGCTGAGCCACCGCAACGTCTGTTCATCGGCCGCAAATATCCAGAACACCCTGGGCCTCGAGCCCGATGATGTCTGTATGAACATCATGCCGCTGTTTCATATCCACGGCCTGATGGCCGCCGTTCTGGCCACATTGGGCAAGGGTGCCAGCGTTTGCTGCACGCCAGGGTTTGACGCACTCAGGTTTTACTCGTGGCTGGATCGGGCGAAGCCGACCTGGTACACAGCTGTCCCGACAATGCACCAGACTATCGTGGCCAGGGCGAAGCGCAATCAGGCAGTGGTGCAGGAATCCAGGCTGCGGTTCATCCGTTCATCATCGTCTTCCCTGCCACCGCAGGTATTGCACGAATTGGAGAAGACGTTCGAGGTACCCGTGGTGGAGGCTTATGCGATGACCGAGGCGTCACACCAGATGACCTGTAACCAGTTACCGCCGGGCGTGCGCAAACCTGGCACCGTGGGTTGTGCCGCCGGACCCGAGGTGGCCATCATGAGTGAGTCCACTGCGGATCTTTTGGCGCAGGGGCAGACGGGAGAAATCGTAATCCGCGGTGACAATGTCACGCTGGGCTACGAGAATAATCCGGTCGCCAATGCAGAAAATTTTGTGAACGGCTGGTTCAGAACCGGCGACCAGGGCGTTATGGATGAGGATGGATACCTGACCATCACCGGCCGGCTGAAGGAGATCATCAATCGCGGTGGTGAAAAAATTTCGCCACGCGAAGTCGACGAAGTCCTGATGGATCACCCCGCTGTGCAACAGGTCGTGACCTTCGCGATGCCACATAAGTCGCTGGGTGAAGAGGTGGCCGCAGCGATCGTCTTGCGGGAAGGGCAATCGGCAGACGAAGCAGAGTTCCGGACATTCGCAGCCGAACGTCTGGCGAATTTCAAGGTACCACGGCGAATTCTGATTCTCGAAGAGATTCCGAAAGGCCCGACGGGCAAGTTGCAGCGCATCGGTCTGGCTGAAAAACTGGGGCTCGACTGATGCGCATCTGCATTTACGGAGCCGGCGCGATTGGTGCGTGGCTTGGTGTGGAACTTTCGCTGGCCGGTAAAGATGTCACGCTGATTGCTCGCGGCCCACACCTCGAGGCCATGCAAAAAAACGGCGTCAAGCTGCTCATTGACGGGGAAGAGCGAGTTGCCCATCCCCGTTGCATCGAGGACCCGGCCGATGCCGGCTCACAGGACTACGTCATAATTACGCTTAAGGCCCATTCGCTGCCGGGCATTGCTGACAAGATCCAGCCCCTGCTCGGCCCCGAGACCGCGGTCGTGACCGGCGTCAATGGCATCCCGTGGTGGTATTTCTACAAGCTCGACGGTCCCTATGAAAACCATAAACTCGACAGTATCGATCCCGGCGGCAAGTTCTGGGATGCCGTTGGCCCGGAACGCGCAATCGGCTTCGTCGTTTACCCGGCGGCTGAAATTGCAGAACCGGGCGTCATCCGTCACATCGAAGGGGACCGCTATACGATGGGGGAACCGGACGGGCGTTCCTCCGATCGCACCGACAAACTTTGTGCCGCCCTGAAAGAAGCCGGCTTCAAATCCCGCGTTCGTGACAATATTCGCGACGACATCTGGATCAAGCTATGGGGAAATCTTTGCTTCAATCCAATCAGTGCATTGACCCACGCCACACTGGATAAAGTCGCCGGAGAAGCCGCTACCGGAGACGTCTGCAGACTCATGATGCTTGAAGCCCAGGAGATCGGCGAGAAACTCGGCGCAAAGTTTCGTGTCGACGTTGATCGGCGCCTGGCAGGAGGAGCTGCTGTTGGGGCTCACAAGACTTCGATGCTGCAGGATCTCGAACTCGGCAGGCCTATGGAAATAGACGCATTGGTCACTGTGGTTCAGGAGCTGGGAAAGCTGGTTGAAGTCGCCACACCGACGATCGATGTCGTCCTTGCACTCATTCGACAACGGGCGCGCGTCGCCGGCACCTATTAATAAGGAGTAGCAGTGGGACAGCAGACACCAGACAACACCGACCCGAACGGTTTTGACTCACTCGAGCTGCCTTCCATGGCGCCTGGCAGTCTTGTCCGCCAGTTCGGTCCCGGCATGATGCTGATGATGACCGGCGTCGGCACCAGCCATCTGGTGACCGCGCCGGTCGCAGGGGGAAGATACGGCTACGCTCTGCTCTGGTGCCTGCCGGTTGCCTATATATTCAAATATTACGGTTTTGAAATGGCGATTCGATTCACGCATGCGACCGGCCGCAGCATGCTGGATGCTTACGCAACTGCCTGGAAGAAGATTCCGGTCTGGTACGTGCTGATCACAACGATCATTCAATCAGCAGTTGGTCAGGCGGGCAGGCTCATCGCTGCAGCCGCTGTGGTTTTTTATTTTTTCCGCATGTACCTGGGTGTGGATATACCGGGTTTCGATGATGATCAGGAGCTGGCGGTATACGGCTTTCTCCTGGGCGTCACATCTGTTGCAATCATTTTGCGCGGGCGCTATGCGGTGGTCGAGCTCGCGACCAAGATCGCGGCGGGTATTCTCATCGTGTGTACATTTGCCGTCTATGCAGTGCAACCGGCCCCAGTGGCTGAATTTGTACATTTCTTTCAGCTGGAGAAGCCGGAAGGCTCGTGGCTGATCATCGCATCGTTCCTGGGCCTGCTGCCAACCGGCATCGACGTATCCCTGCAGGCATCGGAATGGGGCAAAGCCAAGAAAGTCGGCATGGGCCGGCTACGCAGCGACATGGAAGCGCAGGGGCTTGCCACAAAATTCGACACGTTCAACGCATGCAAAGAAGATCTTGCGGTCGACGTGTCGCGATTGCCGGAACACGCGCAGGAATATTGCCGTCGCTGGTTTCGAATCGGGCTGCTCGACTTCCGCGTCGGTCACGTCATCTCGTTTCTGCTTGCGACAATCTTTCTGGTGCTTGCCGCCGTATGGCTTTACCCCAGCGAGGTCAGCGGCAACGCAGTGATGGGAGAAATTGCCAGGATATTTACAGACAGCGTCGGCCCGAGCCTGATGCTGGTCTTCCTCGTCGGCGCGCTAGCAGCGACCTATTCGACCGTATTCAATTACTTCGATGGCTGGCCGCGAGTCGTCGGCGCATGCTGCAGGAACCTGTTTCGAAAGACTGCCGCACTGCCAAGGACGTCGCACGAAACTCTCGATTTGCTCCAGCGCAAGACATGGTACTCGGAATACAACATATACCGGGCCAGCATGATCTTTTCCCTGATCGCATCGGTCGCCATTATCGCCGGCATACCACGGCCCGTTTACCTGGTATTGGTTGCCTCTGCACTCGCCTATTTTGTCGCGCCGGTTATTTTCTTTCTTAATCTTTACTACTGCCGAACGATTATCCCGAAAGATGACGTGCTCTTTTATCCGTCAACGTTTGCCACCTGGTTTAGCTGGCTAAGCCTGATCGTCTTCACCGGCATGTCGGCGATATTGGTCCTGCAGCGGGTGTTCGGGATTTCGCTGATCTGACAGCCACCACGACAAGGAGATTATCTTGCCCAGTTTATTACCTGATGTTGATCCGGATGGCCTGCTGGAATACTCGGTCGTGTACACAGATCGTGCGACTAATCATATGTCCGGCAAGTTCCAGGAAGTCATGACGGAAATATCTGCGACGCTCAAACATGTATATAACGCGGATGCCATGGCTATTGTGCCAGGCAGTGGTACGTTCGGAATGGAAGCGGTAGCCCGCCAGTTCGCGACCGGCAAGAGCTGTTTGGTCATCCGCAATGGTTGGTTTAGCTATCGCTGGACGCAGATATTCGAGATGGGAAATATCCCGACCAATTGCACCGTACTGAAAGCGCGCATGATCTCGTCGGCGTCGCAACAACCTTTTGCGCCAGTGCCCATAGAGGAGGTTGTCGCAACGATTAACGATGAGAAGCCGGATGTCGTGTTTGCACCCCATGTCGAAACCTCGTCCGGAATACTTTTGCCAGATGATTACTTGCGCAAGGTCGCGGCTGCTGTTCATACAAACGGTGGTTTGTTCGTTCTTGACTGCATTGCATCCGGAGCGATCTGGGTTGACATGAAAGCGGTTGGCGTCGATGTACTGATCAGTGCGCCACAGAAGGGATGGAGCGGTTCGCCCTGTTGTGCGTTTGTCATGTTGAACGATGCTGCGCTCGAAACCTTGTTGGCGACGACGAATACTAGTTTCGCCTGCGATCTGCGCAAGTGGCTCGAGATCATGCGAGCCTATGAGAACGGGGGCCACGCCTATCACGCCACAATGCCGACCGATTCCTTATGTGACTTTCACGAGGTTATGAGAGAAGCAGAATCCTATGGATTCGAGAAAGTTCGCGTAGAGCAACAGGAACTTGGTGATCGCGTCCGTGCGCTGCTGGCGGATCGAGGGTTTCAAAGCGTTGCGGCTCCAGGATTTGAAGCGCCGGGTGTCGTCGTTTGTTACACCGATGACCCGGATATCAACACAGGCCGCAAGTTTGCCAAACAAGGCTTACAGATTGCCGCGGGGGTGCCACTGAAATGTGGTGAACCTGACGATTTCTGTACGTTTCGTCTCGGGCTGTTTGGTCTGGACAAACTGCACAATATTGAACGCAGTGTTGCCAACATTGACAAAGCGCTGAGCGGTATTCTTTTTGAGAGCTAAACACGAGCAATTACTTTGGATGGCAGTCAACTGGCTGACTTTAGTTAGGAGATTCAACCTGCCGAAAGATTGCCTCCCTTTTGTAGGCTCAGGAATACGCACATCCTTTTTGACGACAACACAAGAATAAAATGGTGGCCAGGGGCGGACCGATTCGCGAAGCGAATCAGGACAGACGAGCACAGTGAGTCTGCCCGAAGGGCAAGAATCAGCGCCAGCTGATTCGTAGTCAATCGAACCACCGACACGCGGATTTTCAGTCGCGTATAGGGTCGCCGAGGGCTTTATATTTCAAAGAGTTACCGGGGCGTCTGTTGCTTGATTTGCAGTACGATGCATGACTGTGCACAACTAGTTCACGCAAAATTCACGCACCGTATTCATAGCTCGTGACGGCCGACTCGTGACCCTCAACCCGCAAGGTTCCA
>JAPUKV010000061.1 GCA_027295475.1 Pseudomonadota bacterium | reverse complement strand
GGCGCGAATCTCCGTCGGCGAAAGACCCGCCGAATCGTCGATGAAAATTGGCGCATCAGACATGAGCTGCACCGCGGTATTGATGCGTGACCAGTCCTCGTCAGGAAATTTTCCGGTGCGCAGGTGCGATTGGTCCACGCGTCCGAGTGACGAGATCAATCGAAATACAAGTTGCTGGGATGGCATTTCCATCGAGAAGACAGCGGTCGGAACCCTGGCGCCGATGGCGGCGTTTTCCGCAATGTTCAGCGCAAATGTGGTCTTGCCCATCGACGGGCGTCCCGCGACAATGATGAGTTCGCCGGGTTGCAAGCCCGCTGTCAGTTTGTCGAATTCAGTGAAACCGCTCGGAATACCCGTGATGTCGCCGCCGGATTGATGCAGCAAATCGATACGATCGACAGCCTCGGGAAGAATCGTCTTGAGCGATCTGAACCCTACCTTGCCACGGGCGCCTTTCTCGGCAATCTCGAATACCAGGCGCTCTGCCTGATCGACGACATCAGATGCGCTACGCCCGTCGGTGGTAAAGGCGCTGCCGCTGATCTCATTGCCGGCATGAATGAGCGCGCGAAGGGTCGAGTACTCGCGCAGGATCGTTGCATAGGCCTTGACATTGGCCGCACCGGGGGTCTCATTGGCGAGCGTCGCCAGGTATTCGAGCCCGCCGGCAGCCTCCAGTTCATTGCGCTTGCCCAGGAATTCGGAAATCGTCACGACGTCGCAGGGGTTGCCGTTCTCGGCCAACTCGGTAATTGCGGCAAAGATCAGGCGGTGGTCCTTGCGATAGAGGTCGTCGGCAATGATCAGGTCCGCGACCTTCTCCCAGGCCTGGTTATCGAGCATCAGACCGCCAAGCAAGGATTGCTCAGCCTCTATGGAGTTCGGCGGTACCTTCAGCCGTTGTTCGGCTGATTCGATGCCTAGCCCGTCATCCAGTGCTCGAACCATGTACTCCTGTCCCCAGACGATTTGGGGTCAGACCCCAATTTTTTGGCATTTTCTTCGAATTTTCTACGACCCACAATAATTGGGGCCTGACCCCGTGGAAAAGGCCTCTGACCCCATCCTCGCCGGTGGTCCCTTACCGTACCACAGAAAACTTATTCTTCGGCGACGACGTTGACGGTAACCTCAACATTGATATCCGTGTGCAAATGTACGCCGATCTTGAACTCACCGACCTCATGAATCGGTCCGTCCGGCATGCGAATTTCGCTGCGTAGCGCTTCCACGCCGACTTTGGAAAAAGCCTCTGCAATATCTATCGGACCGACCGAGCCGAACAGTTTGCCCTCGGCGCCGACGTTCGCGGCGATGACCAGTTCCATACCCTGTATGAGCGCTTCCCGCGCTTTCGCGGCAGTCAGCTCCTCAGCGGCCGCTTTTTCGAGATCGGCCCGCCTCGCTTCGAACTCAGTAATATTTTCGTTCGTCGCCAGCGCTGCTTTTCCCTGTGGCAACAGGAAGTTGCGCCCGTATCCGGCTTTGACCGAAACGAGGTCGCCGATACCTCCAAGGTTTTCAACATTATCCAGAAGAATCACGTTCATATTTCAGACCTTTGTATAACTTGTCCCAATAACACCAACTCAGGTGCGAGCGCTGCGGGTCCGATACCCGAACCACGCGTCTGTATATCCAACTACGGCCAACGAAAGCACCGGCAAAGCGCTTAACAGAGGAATCAGGGCATAGACGACCACCAGCAAAACTGCAGGAAACCGCCTTTCGGCATGCAACCAGTGCAAGATTGCCAGCCCCTGAATCCAGAAAACCACGAACACCAGGAACGCGAAATTCCGTAGCCAGACAGCTCCGCTCAGCACAGCAGCAACCGAAGCAACTGCCATTATTAGCGCCAGCACGCGACCAAAATTCAAATCGCAAAACCGGCCAAAAACCGACTTTTGCTGTAGCGACGCCGAGTAAAGGGCGTAGCCAAGCAATAAACCGAAAGCGTACAGCGACCATATCGTAAAAACGAACAATACTGTCATCTGTTGCGCGATCGCCGCCTGATTTTCAACCAGCGCCGCGGCCTGCTCATGCAGGCCTATTTCCCGGAACAGCATGGCAGCTTCGTCAGCAAGCCAGCTACTCCAAAATACGCTCGGGTCTCCCAGGACCGCGTAAAAACCTAATAGTCCGACCGATGCGGCAATGACCGATACCTGCAGCGTCAATGTCAGTGAACGCCAGTTTCCGAGCAGCGCCGCCAAAACATAAGCCGGCAGCCAGCTCATCAACGCAGCAAACGCCATCTGTGGCGCCGAAGCGCCTGACAGCAACGCCATCAATGCCAACACGGCTGCCGCCAGCAGCGCGTACATCATCGGCCGACGTACGCCGTGGTGCAGCACCAGCAGCACCATCACTGCGCCACTGAAAATGCCCGCGAGCGGCAGGAACAGGACATAGGTTGCCGCCAGCCCCAGAATTGCATTCTGCGGTCGGCTGATCAGCCACGCGGCTATCGGCTGCACGACTGGGCTCCGCCGAGACTCTTGATCAGTGCCGATCGGTGTACGGCAACAAAGCCAGGAAACGTGCTCGCTTGATCGCCGTGGACAACTGCCGCTGATAGTGCGACTTGGTCCCGGTGATTCTGCTCGGCACGATCTTGCCCGTCTCCGTAACGTATGCCTTCAATAATCCGAGATCCTTGTAATCGATCTCGGTGATTCCCTC
>JAPUKV010000060.1 GCA_027295475.1 Pseudomonadota bacterium | reverse complement strand
ATCGATCACCGTGTCGGCCCGTCGCAGAGCAGGGAAGAGTATCGCGGCATACTAAGCGGCCGCTCCCGATGTGTCTTCAATGGCAAGGCGATCGTTCATAAAGGTGCGGATGGTACTGACGCCGAGCAGTCCAACCATAATCTGCTTTTATCGACGACGGCAGAAATCGATACCAAACCGGAACTCGAGATCTACGCCGACGACGTGAAATGCGCCCACGGTGCGACGGTCGGCCAGCTCGACAAGTCCGCCCTCTTCTATCTTCGCTCACGGGGGCTCGACCGCGACGCAGCGGCGCAGCTTTTGACGCGGGCATTCGCTGCCCGAATTCTAGCGGCGGCTCCAATTGCCGAGGCCCATGCCTATATCGCTCAGAAAACAGACCAGCGTCTGGATGCACTCATTCACGGTGATTCCCAATGAGCCACATCAGGCTTACTGATGCTGAAGACAATATCGTCGATATTGCGAACTGCCGCGCCGATTTCCCTGCGTTAACACAGAATGTCAACGATCATTCACTCGTCTATCTCGACAGTGCGGCCTCTTCACAGCAACCGGCGATAGTCATCGACACAATTGCTGAATATCAGCGGCACGACCATGCCAATGTTCATCGTGGTGTGCATACCTTGAGTCACCGGGCGACAGAAGCCTACGAAGGCGCCCGTGACAGGATTCGCGCTTTTGTGAACGCCGCTTCACGGCGCGAAGTGGTCTACACCAGCGGCACGACGGAGTCGATCAACCTCGTTGCCCAGAGCTTCTGCCGACCGACCCTGAAGCGCGGTGACAAGATCCTGATTACGCACCTGGAACACCACTCGAATATCGTCCCGTGGCAACTCGTCTGTGAACAGACCGGCGCAGAATTGTTGGTCGCACCCATTGATCAGCGCGGACAGGTTGAATTGGACACGCTGATTGCGCAACTCGATGAGAATGTCAAGATGCTAGCGGTGGCTCACGTTTCAAACGCGCTGGGCACCGTTCTTCCAGTACCCGATATCATCCGAGAAGCCCGTAGCCGGGGAATCCCCGTTTTGCTCGATGGCGCACAGGCAGTGCCGCATATGCCCGTCGATGTGCAGAGCCTCGACTGTGATTTTTACGCATTTTCCGGACACAAGATGTTCGGGCCGACCGGCATGGGCGTTTTATACGGCAAGGAAGCGCATCTGGAGAAGATGCCACCGTACCAGGGCGGCGGAGACATGATTCTCGAAGTCAGGTTCGATGGCACGACGTATAACGACTTGCCGTACAAGTTTGAAGCAGGGACACCCAACATTTCGGGCGCGGTCGGCCTCGGTGCGGCAGTCGACTATCTGCAGTCGCTTGGCATGGACCGGATCGCCGAATACGAGAGCGAGCTGCTTGTCTATCTGACCGGGCAGCTGCAAACGGTCGATGGCATTCGATTGATCGGTACGGCGAAGCAAAAAGCCAGCGTTCAATCATTCCTGCTCGACGACATTCACCCACATGATCTTGGCACCGTCCTCGACCGCCAGGGCGTCGCCGTGCGCACCGGTCATCATTGCGCAATGCCGGTCATGGATTTCTACGGCATTGCAGGCACGGCGCGCGCATCGCTCGCGCTGTACAACAACAGGCAGGACGTAGATGCACTGGTCGACAGTCTTGGCAGAGCTAAGGAAATATTTTCGCGATGACGTCGATGGCTCAAACAGGCGACGAACTCCAGGACCTTTACAGGGAACTGATACTCGACCATGCCCGCAGCCCACGACACTTCGGCAAGCTGCCAGATGCGACACACGCCGCAGAAGGAATCAATCCTTTATGCGGCGACAAGCTTAAAATGTATTTTCGCATCGACAGTGACGATCGCATCAGAGACGCCCGCTTCGAAGGATCCGGATGCGCAATCTCCGTTGCCTCGGCATCTCTGCTCACAGACATGATCATCGGACTGCATACTGACGAAGCGCTCAAGTACTTTTCAGCACTCGTCACGCGACTTGCCGGCGTGCAGTCTGCGGACAACGATAACGCGGGCGATGGCATCAACCTTGGCAAGCTGAGGGCCCTTGAAGGCGTCAGAGAGTTTCCGTCACGAGTGAAATGCGCAACGCTGGCATGGCATGCGCTGAATTCAGCCATCCAGCGCAAATCACAACCAGCGACCACAGAGTAGGCGCCGGCATGTTTGGACACTCCAACGAACCCTTTTCACTGTCTCGCGACGTCAGAGCAATCGTCATTCCCGCGGGAGAAGAACTGCAACTTCGCGCGGGCACCAATGGGTTTATCACCCAGGCTCTGGGCGGCAGCTTCACAGTCTATGTCGAGGGCAATCTCTTTCGAATTGCGGGCAGCGACGCCGATGCATTGGGCAAGGAGCCGGTACCTCCCCCGGCGATCCCTGAAAACGCCACCGACAAGGACATCGAGGAGGTCATCTGGCAGCAGCTGAAGACCTGTTTCGACCCCGAGATTCCTATTAATGTTGTCGATCTCGGCCTGATTTACCGCCTAGATGTGTCTTCAAGCACGGACGGCCAGCGGTCCGTCAATATCGACATGACATTGACCGCACCCGGTTGCGGCATGGGCGAAATCCTCGTCCAGGACGCGCAGGAGAAAATTGCCGTCATTCCGACCGTTGCCGACGTGCGCGTTGAACTCGTCTTTGATCCTCCATGGAATCAAAGCATGATGTCCGATGAAGCGAGGTTGCAAACCGGATTGATGTAAACTCCCGCGATCGGTAAGCAGAGCCTGACATGAAGACTCTTACAGTACTCCGACACGCGAAATCGAGCTGGAAGAATGCCAATCTTCAGGACTGCGAACGCCCGTTAAACAGCCGTGGCCATCGCGACGCTCCCGTCATTGCGGAGCGAATCAAGCAAATAGGGATCAGGCCCTCATTGATTCTGAGCAGTCCGGCTGAGCGTGCATGGACAACAGCGAAAATAGTCGCCAGGGAAATCGGTTACCCCGCAGAATTCCTGCAACAGGAAGATCGCCTGTATCACGCATCCGTCAGCAGTCTCATGAAACTGATCGCCGAACAGGACACCGGGTTCAACAACCTCATGATCGTTGGTCATAATCCCGGGCTAACCGACTTCGCCAATTACCTTTCACCCAACTTGACGGACAACATTCCCACCTGCGGTTTCGTGTCATTCACGATCGACCTTGAAGACTGGAATCTGGACCGGGGCATAGAGACCGAATCGGTGATCTACGAATACCCGAAACTCGTAGCAAAAAAAGCTTGAGCGGAACCGCCAGTCGGGAAAATCGCCCGTCAGGACGGGCTCCAACAGATGCTACCAAACGTATCGTAGGAGCCCGTCCTGACGGGCGATTCAGCATTCGGGGACGTTGACGGCCAGGCCGCCCTGTGATGTTTCCTTGTAAATCGTCGACATATCCAGTCCAGTCTGTCGCATCGTGCTGATCACCTGATCGAGCGAGACCTTGTGCGATCCGTCGCCCTGCATGGCGAGGCGTGCTGCGTTGATTGCCTTGACCGAGCCCATCGCGTTCCGTTCGATGCACGGGATCTGAACGAGCCCACCGATCGGATCGCAGGTCAGTCCGAGGTTGTGTTCCATGCCGATTTCTGCGGCGTCTTCCAGCTGGCTCGCGGAGCCGTTGAACGCGGCGACCAAACCGGCTGCGGCCATGGAACAGGCGACACCGACCTCACCCTGGCATCCCATCTCCGCGCCGGAAATCGAAGCGTTTATCTTGTACAGAATTCCGATCGCCCCAGCTGCCAGTAAGAAGCGCCGGACGCCCTCTTCGTCGGAGTCTGCAACAAAATATTTGTAGTAGTGCAGTACGGCCGGAATAATACCGGCCGCACCATTGGTTGGCGATGTGACGATGCGGCCGCCGGCTGCGTTTTCCTCGTTTACGGCAATCGCGTAGGTGTTGACCCAATCCATCGTTTCGAGGCCGCTTTGGCTTTCCTGCGACTTGAGCGAGCGATAAAGTCGCGCTGCCCTGCGTGTTACGGCCATGCGACCTGGAAGCACACCGTCCGTGTGCAGGCCTCTTTGAACGCAGGCTTGCATCGCCTCCCAGATATTTGTGAGCTCTTGATCAAATTCCGCTTTGCTTCGCCAGCTGAGTTCATTCTGATAAACGAGTTCGGGTATCGATAGCCCGCTATTTTCAGCCTGCGCCAAAAGGCCCGCGCCGTCGTAAAACGGATAAGGCGGTTCACCGGACTGCATTGACGGTTCTTCCTCATCGCCGCGCACGATAAAACCACCGCCAATCGAAAAATATTCTTCAGTGAGGATGATCATGCCGGTGTCGTCAAAAGCCGTAAACCGCATGCCGTTTGTGTGGCGCGGCAGCGGCTCGCCGAAATCGAATACCAGGTCGGTATCAGGATCGAAGCTGATTGTTCCTACACCCCGCAAGTCCAGACATTGCCCGCTCCTGATATTTCTGAGGATCGTGTCTAGTTCGTTGGGATCGACTGTCTCCGGATCGGCGCCGTTGAGCCCCAGCAGAATCGCCGCATCACTTCCGTGCCCTTTTCCAGTGTATGCGAGAGACCCATACAGCCTGACTTCCAGTTTGTGTACTGGCCCACCGCTCTGTGCAACCCGGTTGACGAACGCGCCTGCGGCTTTCATCGGGCCGACCGTATGCGAACTGGACGGCCCGATACCGATTTTGAAAATATCGAGGATGCTGATGGACGACACAGGTTTGAGACCCACTAGCCGTCATCGAGCGACAACAGGGTAGCGTTGCCGCCAACGGCCGAAATATTGTTGCTAACCGAATACTCAGTACCAAATCTCGGCAGGTAATAGGGTCCACCGGCCTTGGGCCCGGTTCCCGATAAGCCCCGCCCACCAAATGGCTGGACGCCGACGACCGCACCGATCATGTTGCGATTGATATAGATATTACCGGCCCCGGATCGCTCCGTGATAGCCCTCGTGCGACTGTCGATTCGGCTGTGCACGCCCATTGTCAACCCATAGCCCAACTGATTGACGGCATCCAGGATTTCCGCAAGTTTGCCGCTCGAATATCGGATGATATGCAATACGGGACCAAAAACTTCATGTTGCACGAGATCCAGACTGTCGATCTCAATGACGGTCGGTGGATAAAATGTTCCACCATCTGATTCTTTCGGAACTTCGCACTGATAAATCATGCTCGCTTTATTCGAAATGTCGGCAACGTGTTTTGCAATAGCATCTCTTGCTTCCGCACCGATAACCGGTCCAACATCCGTTGACAGATCGGCCGGATCACCAATTCGCAGCTCTTCCATGTGCCCGGATAGCAGTTCGATTATGCGGGGTGCGATTTCCTCCTGCAAGCAAAGTAGTCGAAGTGCGGAACATCGCTGGCCTGCACTGTTGAACGCCGACAAGACCGCGTCGAGCACTACCTGCTCGGGTAGCGCCGAACTGTCGACGAACATCGCGTTCTGTCCGCCGGTTTCGGCAATTAGTGTCGCGATCGGCCCTTCCCGGTTGGCCAGCGCCCGATTGATGATCCTTGCAGTCTCGGTCGAGCCGGTAATCGCAACGCCGGAAACCCTCGGGTCCGCCACGGCATGACCACCGATAGTCGCACCGTCGCCCGGCAGAAAGTGCAATACACCTTCCGGCACGCCAGCCTCGAGCAACAGCCGCACCGCCCGATAGGCGATCAGCGGAGTCTGCGCTGCCGGCTTTGCAAGTACCGCGTTACCGCTGGCCAGCGCAGCAGCAACTTGTCCGGTGAAAATGGCCAACGGAAAATTCCACGGGCTTATACACAGAAAAGTTCCACGTGCGCGCATGCCTATCTCGTTTCGCTCACCGGTCGGGCCGGGAAGAATTGTGCGTTCGCCGTATAGCCGGATCGCCTGGACCGCGTAATAACGTAAAAAATCGACCGCTTCCCTCAATTCGGAAACCGCGTCCGGCACCGTCTTACCGGCTTCAGCAACGCAGATCGCCGTTAATTCGGCTGCATGTCGTTCAAAGAGATCGGCGGCTGCTTGCAATATCGCCGCCCGGTCCGCGGCCGGCGTCTGGTTCCAGCCGCGTTGTTCCGCGTCGGCAAAACCCAAGGCCCTGTCCACAGCATCGATATTCGCCGTTTGGCAGATTCCGACGACCTGATCCGTTTGCGCGGGATTGATCGACGGCACCTTCAAACCCGGGATTTCCTGACCGCCGACGATTGCGCATGCCGACAGGCTCTCGGCCGACGCCTTTTGCATCTCATCAAGAAATTTTGCCGTCAGCCGGCGATCCGGCAAGTTGCGGCCACGGGAATTTTTTCGTTCCGGTTGAAAAATATCCAGCGGTGAAGGAATTCTCGGATGAGGTTTCGACTGGCCGGCGATGGCGATGTCGATTGGATCCGCCACAACGTCGCTTACGTCAATGCTCTTATCGACGATGCGGTTCACAAATGAGGTGTTGGCGCCGTTCTCCAGAAGACGACGCACGAGATAAGGCAACAAATCCTCGTGATTGCCCACCGGCGCATAGACACGACATGCGCGGGCAAATTTCTCGGGGTCGATGAGCTCGCCGTACAATTCTTCTCCCATACCATAGAGCCGTTGAAATTCAAAGTCGGTCCTTGAACCGGCGAAATACAGAATGCTGGCGAGCGTGTGCGCATTATGCGTTGCAAACTGCGCATACAATTTGTCTCCCGCATTGACGAGCAACCTCGCACAAGCGAGGTAAGAAACGTCCGTGTGCGCCTTGCGCGTGAATACCGAATAGCTTTCGAGCCCCTGCTCCTGGTCATGCTTTATTTCGGTGTCCCAATACGCTCCCTTAACCAGGCGCACGGGAATTCTTCGGCCGACCGTCTCGGCAATATCCGTCAGGAATTTCAGCACATCGGTGGCCCGCCGCAGGTAGGACTGAACAGCCAGGCCCAGACCTTCATAGCCCGCCAGTCGCTTATCTCGATAAACCCGTTCGAAGACTTCCAGTGACAGCTCGAGGCGATCGGCCTCCTCTGCGTCAATCGTCAGCGCAATACCTCTGTCGTATGCGTGCACTGCCAGTTCGGCAACGCGTGGCACAAGCTCGTTCATGACGCGGTCGTACTGAGTATACGAATAGCGCGGATGCAAGGCAGAGAGTTTTACTGAAATACTCGGCGCGGAAATTACGTCGCCCGAAGAGTTGGCGCTGTCACCGATGCTGTCGATGGCTGAGGTGTATGACTGCATGTAATGGTCCGCATCGACGGCCGTCAATGCTGCCTCGCCAAGCATGTCGAACGAATATCGATAGCGTATCCCGTTTTTTTTCTGTGAGACGGCGAGCGCTTCCTCGATGGTCCGGCCCATTACGAACTGGTGACCCATGATACTCATGGCTTGCCGCATCGCGGCCCGGACGACCGGTTCTCCGGCTCGACTCGCGAGCTTGCCGACATATTTTGCAGGGTTGGAAGTTGCCGTCTCGTCAAGGGTCAGCAGTCGGCCCGTAAGCATCAGGCCCCAGGTCGATGCGTTTACAAAAAGTGAGTCGCTTTCACCAAGGTGATCCTGCCACCGCGCAGACGTGATCTTGTCTGCTATCAAACGATCCGCAGTATCCGCATCGGGAATGCGTAACAAGGCTTCGGCTATGCACATCAGTAACACGCCTTCCTCGGATGACAAATCGTATTGCTGTAAGAAGGCGTCGATGCCGCCTTCTTGCGCCGCCTGCCGGCGGACCGCACGCACCAGATTTGCTGCCGTGCCCTGAATTTTCGCCCGCGCGGCATGTCCCGAATCTGCAATCTCGATCAGCTCGTTGACCAGTGACTCTTCGTCCGCAAGGTACTTATCGCTTACGTGCCCCAAAGGCCCCGCTTTGATATAGGAATGATCAGTGAAACGCATCAATGAGCACCATTCAGCCGGTATCGATTGGGCTGGTTACACCGCAACAAGGGCGGCGATTATAGGGTATTGCGCGGCCGGCTTCAGTCCATACTCTTCAGCAAGCTCGCATCTGTCGACAACAAACATCAGTCTGGCTGCCGGCGACTCCGCTCACGAAGCTTCCGACGCGTATGTTTGTCAGGCTTGCCGCGGGTTCGTGGCATTTGTCTACGATCCTCTTTTATCTGTGCAATCACTTCCCGGCGCTTCTGCTGCGTCGCAGAATCCTCCACGTAACATTCCCGTGCCGCGGTCGCCGGCCCGCGGCGTACCGGCAATGACAGAATACTCAACTTGTACAGAAGCTGGTCTTTGACGAGTTCGACCGTATCACCAGGCACGACCCGGTTGCCCGGTCTTGCGCGCTCCCCGTTAATCCTGACATGACCTGCCTGGACCGCGGCGGAAGCCAGCATCCTCGTCTTGTGAAAGCGGGTGAACCAGAGCCAGCGATCGACCCTCAGTCCGTTGTCATCCTTGTCAGCCATACGTCCCCGTGTCAATTCGCTCCTGATATACTTTGCGGCCTTTCAGCTCGGAGGGCAATCCCGTGCCCGGCAATTTTCTAGACGCACTTGCGGAACAAACAGAGGCGCTCAAAGCTCAGGGTCTCTATAAGAAGGAACGACTGATCGCAGGTCCACAACAGGCCGCAATCGATGTCCGGAATAACGGCGGCACGACACCAGTCATTAACCTCTGTGCAAACAACTACCTCGGACTTGCCAATCTTCCGGCGATCATCGAGGCAGCGCACGCAGCACTTGACGAGTACGGCTATGGCATGGCTTCGGTCCGGTTCATTTGTGGAACGCAAACCGTCCACAAACAACTGGAAGAACGCATCAGCCGTTTCCTTGGTACCGAAGACACGATTCTCTATCCATCCTGTTTTGATGCGAACGGTGGTCTTTTCGAGACCCTGCTTGACGAGGAGGACGCCGTCATCAGCGATGCGCTCAATCACGCCAGCATCATCGACGGCATTCGCCTTTGCAAAGCAAAACGTTTTCGATATCAGAATAACGATATGAATGATCTGGAGTCCCAGCTCAAAGCGGCAGGTGATTGCCGTACGAGACTGATCGCGACCGACGGCGTATTCTCGATGGACGGGACGATCGCGGATCTTAATTCAATCTGTGAGCTGGCTGACCGTTACGATGCGTTGACGATGATCGATGATGCGCATGCTGCCGGATTTCTTGGGGACAATGGCAAAGGAACACACGAGTACCGCGATGTCATGGGCCGAATCGACATTATTACCGGGACACTGGGCAAGGCGCTGGGTGGAGCGTCAGGCGGCTATACATCGGCGCGAAAAGAGATCGTCGCCTGGCTGCGGCAAAGGTCCAGGCCGTACTTGTTTTCCAACTCGGTTGCTCCCGCAATCGCAGCGACTTCGATTACGGTGCTCGATCTGCTTGAGAACGACGCAAGCCTGCGCGATCAGTTGTGGGAAAATACAGCTTATTTTCGTGACAAAATGACGAAGCTTGGTTTCGAGCTCAAACCCGGCGAGCATCCCATCATCCCCGTAATGCTCGGTGACGCCAAGCTCGCAACGACAATGGCCGATCGTTTGCTCGATCGCGGGATCTATGTAATCGGGTTTGCCTTCCCGGTCGTGCCGAAGGGCCAGGCACGCATACGGACACAGATGTCCGCCGGCCTGACCCGTGATCACCTCGACCAGGCGGTAGGCGCATTTGCCGAAGTCGGCCGTGAACTGAAAATCTTAAGCTGAGAACAGCATGAAAGCACTGGTCAAATCGAAACCTGAGCGCGGAATCTGGCTCGAGGACATAGATATGCCGAAGCCCGGCCACAATGACGTTCTGATCAAAGTCGGCCGCACCGCGATCTGTGGCACGGATATTCACATTTATCAGTGGGATGCCTGGGCCAGTAAAACCATTCCTATGCCGATCGCCATCGGCCATGAATTCACCGGCGAAATCGTCGAATACGGAAGCGAGGTCAAGGGTTTTGTCATAGGCGATCGCGTCTCTGCCGAAGGCCACATAACATGTGGCGTTTGTCGCAACTGTCGTGCCGGGCGTCGCCACCTCTGCATCCACACGGCAGGTGTCGGTGTTGACAGGCCAGGCGCATTTGCAGAATACATAGCTGTCCCTGCTTTCAACGTGTTCAAGTTGCCCGATGCGATTAGCGACGACATGGCGTCGATACTCGATCCGCTGGGTAACGCGACGCATGCTGCCCTGTCATTCGATCTCGTTGGTGAAGACGTCTTGATCACCGGCGCCGGACCGATCGGCATCATGGCTGTCGCCATCGCCCGTTACGCTGGCGCCCGTCATATCGTTATTACAGACATCAACGACTACCGCCTTCGGCTCGCAAAAAAAATGGGCGCCACGGTGGTGCTGAACGTGACGGCAGGCTCGCTTGACGACACGATGAACGAGCTCGGCATGGAGGAAGGTTTCGATGTCGGCATGGAGATGTCGGGCAATCCATCGGCCTTCCGCGACATGCTCAGGACATTGCATCACGGCGGCCGTGTTGCCCTGCTCGGAATTCCGCCCGAAGAAACCGCCATCGACTGGAGCGAAGTGATATTCAAGGGTCTGCTGCTAAAAGGAATATACGGACGCGAGATGTTCGAGACCTGGTACAAGATGACGAGTATGTTGCAGAGCGGCCTCGACATCAGCCCGGTCATCACCCACCACTTCGAAATGAACGACTATGAAGATGCTTTCCAGCTTATGGAGTCGGGGCAGTCCGGCAAGGTGCTCCTGAACTGGAAGTAAGGACGGCCGCTCCTACGCATCACTCCTACGAATACGTTTTTATTCGAAGGCGCAAAAACAATGGGCATAGACGCCTTTTGGATCGTTGAAACGCAACACAGGCGCCAGCGCATTCTCGACGATTTCGACAAGACCTTGCACGGACTTCGCGGGTCTGCTGACGAGGCTTTGCGGCTCGATTCCGAGCCACATTGCCGAGGCCAGAAAATCGAGGACAAGCTGTTCACCCGGAGTCAGTTCCTTTTCGAACGATTTTCGACCGAAGGCTTCGGCGTCAAGGCTTGCGAGTTCCGCAGCAGCAGCGACAGCCTCATCGAGGTTGCCAATTTCGTCGATTAAGCCGAATCCCAGAGCATCCGCTCCGGTCCATACCTGGCCCTGTCCGATGTGATCGACCTCGATCTTATCGAGGTTGCGGTGTTCGGAGACTCTGCTGATAAATTCGTCGTAGCCCTTGTCGATGATTATCTGGAACAGCGCCTTGGCATCATCGGACATGGCCCGGTCGGGGCGCAACTGACCTGCCCAGGCCGTCGTTCCTACTCCGTCCGTCGCGATACCAAGCACCGCGAGAGATCGCTGGAACGTCGGGAACATGCCGAATATCCCGATCGAGCCGGTGATTGTTTTGGAATTCGCATAGATTTTGTCTGCCGCCATCGAAATCCAGTAACCACCCGAAGCAGCGACACTGCCCATGGACGCCACGACAGGCTTGCCGGCGTCTTTCAAGGCCACAATTTCATTACGGATTATCTCCGATGCGAACGCACTGCCGCCGGGACTGTCCACGCGAAGAACCACGGCTTTCACAGAGTCGTCGTTACGCGCACGGCGCAACAGCCTGGCTGTAGAATCGCCCCCAATCAGTCCGGGTGCCTGAGTTCCGTTAAGAATCTCACCCGATGCCACAATGATCGCAATGTTTTCTTTGGCGGATTTGTCTCCTTTCAGGAGACGTGTCTGTGCCAGGAAGTCATCCAGCTCAATGGCGCGATACGAATCCGGACTCTTGGCGTCAACGCCGACATGCCCGATAATTATTGTGTTGAACTCTGCTCTTGTCAGCAGTCCGTCGATCAGGCCAAAGCTAAGTGCCAATGCGGCGATATCGCCATTCTCATTCCTCGCGTTCTCCAGGAGGTTCAGAGAGAAGTCATCGATGACGCTAACATCGAAACCGCGGGCCGCAGCGACTTCCTCCCGGTAGGCCTTCCAAAGCTGGTCGAGCAATTCTGTGGTGGACTCGAGATCTTCCTCGGACATGTCCATTCGCATATACGGTTCGACAAATGACTTGTGCGTACCAACCTTGAAGATATTCCAGTCGATCCTGAGCTTGTCGATCGCGTCTTTGAAATAGTTCCGGTACACAGAAAAGCCCGGCAGAAAAACCAGACCATCCGGGTGCAAATAAATTTCATCAGCATGCGAAGCGAGGTAGTAGGCCCGCTGATCCAAAAAATCCGCGTTCGCAATGACCGGCTTGCCCGAGGCACGAAATTCGTCCAATGCAGCGCCGATTCTGTGCAGCTTGCTGAGACCTCCCCCGCGGAGACTACGCAGATCAAGCACGACCGCTTTGATGCGTGAATCATCTTTCGCATATTCGAGGCCGTCGACGATGTCCTGCACGAGCGTCTGTGGATCTTCATCGCCGAGCAGTCCGGCGATCGCGCGATCATAAGGATCGCCCGCCAATTGCTCGACCAGTACACCAACTGGCTGGATAATCAGCGCCGCTTCACTGGGCAATCTCGGTACAGTCGATGATATTGTTCCAAACACGATTGAAAAAATGAACAACAGAACCAGCAGGTGCAAAACCTTGCGGATGCCATCAACACCGGTCCACAATGCAGAAAAAATCTTCAGCACGGTATCGCGCATACTCATTCTTTACTCTCCATCTTTGCCAAAACGAAATATTCCTGCAACGATTCTCTGATCACCAGCCCAGTTCGACCGAAATCGGCAATTCAAGGATGCTGGTAGCTAATTCGGTAAATGCTACCGGATTTGTCATCACTGACTAACATCGAACCGTCGTCAAGAAACAATAAATCCACTGGACGGCCCGAAACCTCGTCTCCCTTGAGCCAGCCATCCGCAAATACTTCGTATCCGGACGGCCCATTATCGCCCATTCGTACCAACATAATTCTGTAGCCGATCTTTTCCGACCGGTTCCAGGACCCGTGCTCGGCGATGAACAGCTGTCCCCGATATTTGGGTGGAAACATATCACCGGTATAAAATTTGAGTCCCAGCGCCGCCACGTGCGGCCCGAGCTTCAGAGCCGGAGCGGTGAAATCCCGGCAATTACCCTGCTCTCCGAATTCGGGGTCGCTGATCTCACCGGCGTGACAGAACGGATAACCGAAATGAGCGCCGAATGTTCGGAGGTGATTAAGCTCGTCCGCTGGCACATCATCGCCGAGCATGTCCCGACCGTTGTCAGTGAACCACATTTCCCCGGTTTCCGGGTGCCAGGTAAATCCAACTGAATTTCGTACTCCGGTGGCAACGATTTCCTTTCCGGAACCGTCGGCGTTCAGTCGCGTTATGTTGCCAAATCCTTCTTTCTTGCAAATGTTGCATGGTACGCCGATGCTTATGTAGAGCTTGCCGTCAAGACCAAAGTCTATGTATCGCCAACCGTGGTGCCGTTCCGACGGAAAAGTCTCATTGACGACTTCCGGCTCGGGAATACTCTCGAGACTCGACTCGATGTCACTGTACCTGCTTATGCGTGAAACCTCGGCAACGTACAAATTGCCGTCGTGAAAAGCCACGCCGTTTGGCATATTCAAGTCTTTGGCAATAGTGACTACACGGGGCGCTTCGTTTTCACGCGCAACCACAGCATATACACGACCGTCTTTCCGGGTACCGACAAAAATCGTCCCTTGTTCGCCTAACGCAAGAGAACGGGCGTTCGGAACTTCGTTCGTATAAAGCTCTATCGAGAATCCCGACGGCAAGCGAATATCATCCAAATCCGGGCCTGATTCTGCACTTGCCGACGATGTCAGGGTGAACACAAGCAGGGATCCAATTGCGAGTCCCGGTCGATTCATGATTTTTTCCTCAGCATTTTGTCCGTTATTGGTCTAACCTTGCCCGCTGCGGCCAAAGCCAGTCAAATCAAATATCTTCACCCAGGTACCAGAAAAAGAGACAAACTCGGCCAGTACATGATCAGAATTACTGATAACAAAAGAATCATCAGAAACGGGAATGTCGCTGCATAGACCGTCATTATGGGCTTGTCGAATCGATAGCTCGCGATAAACAGGTTCAACCCAACCGGTGGTGTCAGGTAACCCAATTGCATAGCCGCGAGGAATACTATCCCCAAGTGAACTTCGTTTATGCCGTACAGTGCTGCAATCGGCAAAATTAGCGGTACGATCAATACCGTGGCGGAAAAAATATCCAGAATTGCCCCAAGTATCAGCAGAAAAATTAGTAACAGAAACAGAAAACTTGCCTGACCGGTTACAAATGCCGATACGAATTCCAGTATTTTCTGCGGCACACCAGCATCGATCATGTAATTCGTTGACGCGAGGGACACGCCCAAAATAATGAGTATTCCCCCGACAAGCAGCATGGATTCACGCATGATGCGCGGCAGTTCCGACAGCTTTATTTCGCGATGAATGACGACTTCCACAATCAACACATACAATGCTGTGACAGCAGCAGCTTCCGAAACCGCAAAGAAGCCGGAATAAATTCCGCCGAGAACAACGATCGGCAGCGGTAACTCCCAAATCGACTCACGCAGTGACGCTCCAACCTTGCGAAATGAAAACGTAGCGAGCGGTTTTCGGTTAGCCCGATTAACCCAGAGGCTCCACCCCGACAACATCATCAGCATGAGCAAACCTGGAAGAATGCCGGCCAGAAACAGGTTATCTATCGAGACTTCGGCAACAATGCCATACAGGATAAGTGGCAGCGATGGCGCAAACAACAAACCCAGGCTGCCAGAGGTCGTGACAAGGCCGAGATTAAAATTATCCGGGTAACCGTCTTCCTTTAGTGCTGGATACAGAATTGCCCCAAGAGCGATGATCGTGACACCCGATGCTCCGGTAAACGCGGTGAAGAATGCGCAGGCGCCCAGAGCCACAAGCGCGAGCCCACCGGGCATCCAGCCGAGCACCGCACCAGTGAGCCGCACGAGGCGGCCAGGAGCATTACTTTCACTGAGAAGATATCCGGCAAAAGTGAACAGTGGTATCGCTGAAAGAAACGGCATCTGTGAAATACCGAGGACCTCGATAGCCATTGCCATCAGGTCGATTCCTTCCTTTTGGTATCCGAGCATGGCACTTGCCGCGATTACCGCGAATAATGGCGCGCCAAATACTGCCAGGAGTACGAGTAATAGCCCCAGCAATATCATTTTTCCGCTTCCGGGATTTTTTTCTCGCTAAGAGCATCGACCATTCCTTTCGCAAATAGCACGAAAAAGCGGTAGCACATGAGGAGAAATGCCACCGGCAAAATGCCATACGCAATCCACGATGGGAAATCCACGAGTACCGTGTCGTCCATCTCTATCGTGATCTGCAGGAATCGGATCGAGTGCCACGCAAGAAGACCACAGATCGAAGCAGTAAATCCATCGACGATGATGCCGGGGACCTGTGTATATCGCTCGGGAACGAAATGCGAAAGTATGTCGATTCTGAGGTGCCGCTTGCTTCGTGCCGCTGCGACCGATGCAATCAGCGCGATCCAGAGCACCATGATTCTGAGTAACTCATCCGCCCATATCAGGCCAGAATCGAAAAAGATGCGTAAGACGATCTGACCAACCGCCAGTATCATCAATGAGCCCAATAACAGGACCAGCGAGGCGTCTTCCGCTGCGGTTCCCCAACGCTCCAGGCGAGCGAGCAACCTGGATGTTGCTCCAGTCATTATTAGCTTTCGCTCCCCGAAGCCTGTTCGAGTGGTTCCGTCGCGCTTGCATCGGGTTCACAAACATCCATATCGCCTGCTTCCCTCACTTCGATTTCAGTCGAGCGTGCTAACTGTTCCCCAGCGTCAATTTCGTCCCCTGCCGGCACACAGGTCATCGTGTCACGGGACGCCTGCGCACGCCGAAACTCCTGCACGTGAGACAACATCTCTTCCAGCAGTTCAGACGAGAACATGCCGCGATCCGCCATGCTCCGGTTGGCCGTGGCCGTCTCTTTTTGCAACCTCTCGAACTCGTCAGGAAGTGGCTCCACGCTTTCGACGCCGGAATTGATTAACGCTTGCAGGGCATTGGGCGCATCTTCTCTCTCAGCCGCATCGAACTCAGCGTACAGGTGGCCCATTACCTCTCTGACTACCGCCTGATCCGCTGCCTCTATTCGCTTAAACGCCCTTGCATCGATGACCATAAAATACATGGTGAAAAGAACTGGCATTTGCGTTACATAATTGACTTTGGTGTGCCATTGAAAAATCAGGGCACCTGCTGGAGGAATTGCAACAATATCAATCAAACCTGTCTGCAGGCCAGTCATTACGTTTGCTATTTCCAATGGAACCGGCGTCAACTTCAGCGCCTGCATCGCTTCATAGCTGAATACATCGCCTTCTGGCACCCAGACTTTCTGGCCTTTCAGATCATTGTGACTGCGGACTGGCTCATTGGACAAGACCATCGCAAAACCGCCGCCCGCAAAGCCGAAATTCACGAAGCCTGCTTCTTCAAGTCCCCTTTGAAACTTGGCGTCCATGATTTTACGAACATAGTCCACTTCATCTTCCGACTCGAAGATGAATGGCAAGCCATAAATATTGATATCCGGATAAACTTTCTGCAAAGCAGCCGGGGAATAAGTCGAGCCGTGAAGCTGGCCGATCTTCATCTTATATAGTACTTTGTCGTCACTCCCCTGACTTCCGCCAAAGTAATATTTAAACGAAACGCGGCCATCTGTACGCTCCTCTATTTCATCGGCAGCAGCGCGCATTCTCTTCACACGATCCGTATTCTCGGGAAGAAGCGTCGCTATTTTGAACTGAGTCTTGGCTTCCACACTGGAAATATTAACCACAGACAGAAAAGTGGCAGCGACGAGACCAACAAAAATTCGCATCAGCATTCTCCCTCGAAGCTGTTTTGTAATAGTAGCAGGCACTTAACGAGCGTCAGAAGTAATCATCTGCGCTGGCCAGCATGTCGGCAGCATCACGTTGCGCTAGAACGTTCGTTAGTGTATAGCCCGGCACATTTGGATCTGCAGCTATGACTTCATCAAGCAGGCGGTCATGCAATTCACGTTCGTAAAGCATCCGCGCATAGCCTCGCGCAAATTCCACTTTCACGGACAGGTCGAGTCCTTTGGAGCATTCGATGGAACGTTCAAAGTAGTCACGACCTCTTTCCTGCTCTCCGCCGAGCGCCGGCGGTCTTAACGTCAGCAAAATGCCGAGATAGTTATATACATCGCAATCATCGACAGATTCGCTGATATCCAGGTACCTGATAAGCAGTGCTTCCATGTGCGGCAATCTTGCCATCGCATTCCAGTCATCGCTGTGGGCACGAATGTAAGAAAGCGAGGCGATCGCATAACTGTAGGTGACCTCTGCATGTTTGCTGCTGAGCCCGCGCAGAGTGCCGGTGAATTCGTCATAAGGCGCCCGGGTCCAGTTGCAGCCCGCGGGGAATCGTATGCAGACTGCCCTCTGCGCATAGTTCTGGGCTCTCTCGGTAAGTCGGGCGGCCCGTTCTTCGTCATCCGCAAAAACCGTACCATAGGATGCATACAAATTGGCAGCCGCAGCCAGCAGCGCCGGATCGTCAGGACTGCCTTCGAGAAAACTGTCGAGCAGCAGCAGGTACGCCGGTGCCCCGTCCCGCACAGTTTCAGGGTCATTTTGATTCAGAATGGCTGCCGACAGATTGTCGGCCAGACCACTGGCTGCAGAAGCCATCAGGGAAGCGCAGCCGGACAGCAACAGGCATGCGCCAATGCAAGCGATTCGCACGCCGATTCCATGCATGGTGCTCATGCCACGACAGACCCCTCTTGAGCGGATAGGTTCCTCCCCAAATCCCTGGATCCCTAATTATACGGACGTCTTAAGTAAAACGGGGTGTCCGATCAGGTAAGGGGTCAGGTTTTACCGACGAATTTTCTCTTTGATTCGTGCTGCTTTTCCGGTTCGACCGCGAAGGTAGTAGAGCTTCGCGCGACGAACGTCGCCACGGCGTTTGACCTGAATAGCACTGACCGTTGGGCTGTGGGTTTGGAATACTCGTTCCACGCCTTCTCCATGAGAAATTTTTCGAACGGTAAAGGATGAGTTAAGGCCGCGATTTTTTTTCGCAATAACGATACCTTCGAAGGCCTGCAAGCGCTCGCGAGTACCTTCCTTGACCCTGACCTGAACAAGCACAGTGTCGCCCGGTGCAAAGTCCGGAATTTCCTTGTTGATTTGTTCCTGTTCAATTGATTCGATTATTTTGCTCATCGTTCTCTACCTGCCAGTAACACTGGTGCTGTATTCATTGCCGGGCCGATTGCCCGTTGGCCGTCCCCGGCCCCTGCTCGTCCAGGAACTCCTCGAGCAACTTCTTTTGCTCGTTGTCCAGACTTAATTTTCTCACAAGATCGGGACGCCTCATATAACTGCGGCCCAGGGCCTGTTTGTGCCGCCAACGCGCGATCTTTGCGTGATCACCCGACAACAACACCGGCGGCACACGCCGGCCTTCAATTTCTTCGGGGCGCGTGTAGTGTGGACAATCCAGCAAGCCTCCCGCAAAAGAGTCCTGCGACGCGGAATCCTCGTCGCCGAGCACACCAGGAATCAACCTGACCACTGCATCGATCACGGCCATCGCCGCAATCTCCCCACCGCTGAGTACGAAATCACCCAGCGACAATTCTTCATCGACTTCCACCTCGATGAGTCTTTCGTCGATACCCTCGTAGCGGCCGGCCAGCAAAATAAGACCCGGCAATCGGGCCAGTCGCTCCGCCGCCGCCTGGTCAAATACCACACCCTGCGGGCTCAGGCAGATCACCGGGCAGCCGGCAGGCATCGTACGCCTGGCCTCCCGAATCGCGGCCGCGGCAGGCTCGAATTTCATCACCATGCCTGGACCACCACCGTACGGACGATCATCAATCGTGCGGTGTGTATCGTCGGTAAAATCCCTTGGGTTCAAATACCCGACGGATAACAGGCCTCGTTCTGCCGCCCGCCCGACGACGCCGTATTCGGCTACCGTTTCCACCATTGCAGGAAAAATACTGACAATGCGTATCTGCATAAGGTCAGTCCCATTCCCAGTCAACGCTGATCACGCCCTTGGCAAGATCAACGTCCAGAATAAACTTGCCCATCACAAACGGGATCAGGCATTCGCGATCCCCTTCCACGACCAGCACATCGTTCGCGCCTGTCGCCATGACACACGCCACTTTTCCCAGTGACCGACCGTCCCGGTGAACGACCTGCAATCCTTCCAGATCCACCCAGTAATATTCAAGCTCTTCGGTATCTGGCAACTCTTCACGCGGTACAACAATATCGAAATCTACAAATTCTGCCGCCGCGTCCCTGTCCCCGACGTTCGCAAGTTTTGCGATCACCGACCTGCCGTGCATCTTGCCCTCTTCAACAGTTATTTCTTGCCAGGCGTCGCCATGCTTCAGCAGCCAGTTTTCATAATCGAGAATTGCCTCCCGTGGCTCAGTGTAGGAAAACACCTTGACCCACCCCTTTACACCGAAGATACCTGCTATTCGGCCAAGGACAACCGGCATTATCTCTTTCCGCACCACTCTGTTTGCCGCCTGCATTCAGAACGACTGCGCCCGCCAGGGTCCTCAGGTGCCAGCCGCTTCCTCTTCCTTGCTATCACTCGCGTCGGCGGCCTCTTCTTGCTTGCTGTTGCTGTCTGTCGCGTCGGCCACTGCCTCTTGCTTGCTCTTGCTGTCTGTCGCCTCGGCCGCCTCTTGCTTGCTCTTGCTGTCGGTCGCCTCGGCCACCTCTTCCTGCTTGCTGTCTGTTACCTCGGCCACCTCTTCCTGCTTGCTGTCGGTCGCCTCGGCCACCTCTTCCTGCTTGCTGTCGGTCGCCTCGGCCACCTCTTCCTGCTTGCTGTCGGTCGCCTCGGCCACCTCTTCCTGCTTGCTGTCTGTTACCTCGGCCGCCTCCTCCTGCTTGCTGTCGGTCGCCTCGGCCACCTCTTCCTGTTTGCTGTCGGTCGCCTCGGTAGCTTCCTTTGGCTTGCCCTCGCCTGCCTTGGCCGATTTCTTTCGCCTGCCGCCGTCTGAGACCGACACCCCCTTTCGCTTGGCTTTCAGAAGGTAAGCCACGCGTTCGGAGGGTTGTGCGCCCTGACTTATCCAATAATCGACGCGCTCCAGATCGATACGAAGATCCTCTTCGTTCTCCTTTGCAAGTGGGCTAAAAAAGCCAAGCCGTTCAATATACCGGCCGTCCCGACGATTTCGACTGTCGGTGACTACCAGGTGGTAGAAAGGACGTTTTTTCGCGCCGGCGCGCGAAAGACGAATACTGACCATTACAATTCCGCTAAATTAATGACAGGCAGACATGCCTAAGCTCGGGAGCCAACCCGAGTAAAGCGCGCATTTTACGCATTTCCCGGGAAATGTGAAGCATTTTGCCAAGGAAAATCAGCCCTTTGGCCTGAAGTCGTATTCAGTGGGAGCCGGGTATTGGGGCGGTTACTGAGCGTCGTATTATCCGAGCGGAGCAGGATGCGAGAGCGAGGATACTACCGATGTGAGCGGAGTCAGGGACGACGGAGCGAATTTTAGCGAAGTGACTGCCCCATTGTCCGGCTTGTCGCCAAAATGATCATCAGCTCCCCGGCGGCACCATCCCCGGCGGCAGTCCGCGCATCATCTTCTTGATGCCGCCACGGGACATTTTCTTCATCATTTTTTCCATCTGCATGTGCTGTTTTAGCAGACGATTTACATCCTGCACCTGCATACCGGAACCATTAGCAATGCGCCGCTTGCGGGAGCCATTGATAGTCTTCGGAAAGCGACGCTCAACCGGTGTCATGGAATGAATAATGGCGATCTGGCGCCTGAGTTGCTGTTCGTTTGCCATGTCTTTGAGCGCACCTGGATCAACATTGCCCGGTATCGGCAGTTTTTCGAGCATCGCGCCAATGCCGCCCATGCTTATCATCTGTTCGAACTGGTCCCTTAAATCGGATAGGTCAAAACCCCGGCCCCTTTTCAATTTCTTCTGGAGCTTGTCTGCTTTGTCGCGACTGACCTTGCCCTCTATTTCCTCGACCAGTGACAACACATCTCCCATGCCGAGTATTCTCGAGGCCATGCGGTCCGGGTGAAACGCTTCCAGGGCATCGATTTTCTCGCCGACCCCCATGAATCGAATCGGCTTGCCGGTGACTTCGCGTACCGACAGAGCCGCACCGCCTTTGGCATCACCGTCAGCTTTGGTGAGGATGATGCCGGTCAGCGGCAGGCTCTCATCGAAAACACGAGCCGCATTGACGGCATCCTGGCCAGCCATACTGTCGACGATGAACAGCGTTTCGTGCGCGTTCGACTTCTTATGCACGCTGATGACCTCTGCCATCATCGCGTCATCGACATGCAGTCGTCCGGCGGTATCGACGATCAATACATCGGCATGCACACGGCGGCTCTCGTCCAAAGCACGTTCCATGATCATCCCGGGATTCTCGCTGCTGTCGCTGGCGCAATGCATCGCAGCAATCTCCCCGGCGAGCGTTTCCAGCTGAAGAATAGCGGCGGGCCTGTGAACATCCACGCTTACCAGCATTACGCGTTTTTTGTCAGCGTCGATCAGCCGTTTAGCAAGCTTGGCGGCGGTCGTCGTCTTGCCCGCTCCCTGCAAGCCGACGAGCATTATCACAACGGGCGGCTGGGCTTTGAGATTCAGCGGTTCATGATCGCCGCCAAGCAGTCGAACGAGTTCACTGTGGATGATTTTTACGAGTGCCTGTCCGGGCGTCAGGCTCTTGCCGACCTCTTCACCGACGGCACGCTCCCTGATGCGTTCGATAAACGATTTGACGACCGGGAGCGCGACGTCGGCTTCCAGTAACGCGAGCCTGACCTGCCGCAGCGAGTCCTTGATATTGGACTCACTCAGTCGGCCCTTGCCGGTCAGGTTGCGTGCCGCCTGTGTGAGGCGGCCGGATAGATTGTCAAACATCGCTCATGTGATCCGATCGGCCAGGTTCATGCTGATCAGTGAAGTCTATCGTGATGATCTCGGCCCCGGCAAGAATTCGTGTGGCTGGGCCCATGTACCCCGTGGGACCGCCCCGGACGGGCCCTGACGTTTCATCTTTGCAATCGACCAGCGCTTCAACAAGGCCATACGCTGATGACGGGTCCGCGTGACAACATCCGGATTCTTTATTGATCCGGTGTGCCTTGATAGCGTCCAGTGTTTCGCAACAGGCATAGACAGTCAGCGGCTCCTCGAAGTTTTCGTCGAATATGCTGTCGACGAGCATCGGCAACCCGGCAATATGATCGAGATGCGCGTGAGTCAGAAACACGTGGCGAATCGTCCTGAGATCTTAAAACGCGAGATCACCGATTCCTGTGCCAGCATCGAGCAAAATGTCATCGTCAATGAGCATCGAGGAGGTGCGTGATCCTGCACCTATTCGGCCACTACAGCCTAATATTCTAATACGCATAACGCCTGATCCTGCGCAACATCGCGTAGGCGGCTGCGTCTTTGAATTCTACGGTAGGGTTCTAATGAACTGCACCATGTGGGATCATTCGCTCGAAGGAAAACTAGGGCATAGGAAGTCGCGATTCTGTGTTTCAAATCACCATTCCATTTTTGTACATAATTGCCGGCGTCGCATTCGCGATGACCAGATTGTCGCGATTCTCGGAGCGGTCCGGCGCCCTGCTAATCACAGCATTTATCGTGGGCCTCGCAGGCCTCATCTGGCATTGCCAGGTGCTTTTTCATTTGATCCTGATGCCCGACGGGATCGCCCTATCAATGAGTAGCACGGCTTCATTCATTGGCTTGCAGCTCGCTCTGATTGCAATCATTGGTGCCATCGAGCCATCTTTGCGCGGTCTGGCCGGCGGGCTGCTCCTGCTAGGGGCGGCTGCCGCCAGCGTGACCGGCTTGCAGGGCGTGGAAATTACCGCAGAGCCACATAGCTGGCAATTGCAGGCACATATCCTCATCGCACTCTTTGCCTACGGCTTGCTGACGGTCGGTGCAATCGTGGCCGTATACGCATTGATTCAGGAGCGCCGTCTGCACGCTGGAAGACTTTCGCCCGTCAACCAACTGTTTGCTCCCCTGGAGACAACGGAACGATTGCTCTACGGGATTGCCGGGGCCGGGTTTTCTGTGCTTTTGATCGCCGTCCTGTTAGGTTTTACTTTCGTCGATGATGTGTTCGCTCAGCACCTGGCCCACAAGATGTTTCTGTCACTTCTGGCGCTGCTGCTGTTCGGCATTCTGATTGCCGGCCGGCAGTTCGCAGGCTGGCGGGGTCGGCGCGCCATTTTCCTGTACCTGTGGGGCTTCGCAATCCTGTGCCTCGCCTACTTCGGCAGCCGATACATCCTGGAGGAAGTTCTCGGCCGGTCATGGGGATAGCCGGCAATCGGACTACTGATCTACTTCCTTGACAGGACAGGGCTGTCCTGATGAACTGACGGGGTGCTGTTCAATCACGAGGTGCTCGTTCGTTGGGCGATGACCTTCCGCTAGCCGCCTTGATTGGCGTGCTTGTTGTCTTATTACTCCTTTCCGCGTTCTTCTCCGGCTCGGAAACAGCATTGATGAGCCTGAACCGGTACCAGCTCAGGCATAAAGCCAAGACCGGTCATCGGGGGGCCAGGCTGGCTGAAACTCTCCTGAAACGCCCGGATCGGATAATCGGGCTTATCCTGCTCGGCAATAACCTCGTCAATTTCTCTGCCGCAGCACTCGTTGCAATCATCGCATTCAAGCTCGGTGGTCAGCCTGCGGTCGCAATCGGCACACTAATTCTGACGCTGACCGTACTGATATTCTCCGAGGCAGCGCCTAAAACGCTGGCCGCATTACACCCGGAACGCGTCGCCTTTCCGGCCGCACTGATTTACTACCCGTTATTGAAAATCACCTATCCGCTCGTGTGGCTCATCAGCATTGCGTCAAACGGCGTGCTCTATATCCTCGGCGTCAGAAAAGATGACGCAGATTCCTATTCGTTGACGCAGGACGAGTTGCGAACGGTTGTCTTCGAAGCGACTTCCCGAATATCAAGCAAGTACCGAAACATGCTCATCAGCATCCTCGACCTGGAAAAGGTGACCGTCGACGATGTCATGGTGCCGCACAATGAAATCATCGGTATAGACCTCGATGACAGTACCGAAGAAATCATGGCTGTGATTGAGAAGAGCGAACACACGCGGCTGCCGGTCTTTCGGGACAACATCGATAACGTCGTCGGCCTGCTGCATTTGCGGCGCATTGCCAACCACGCCTACAGGCAGGATTTTGACAAAGCCATGCTCGAAACGCTGGTCGAAGAGCCGTACTACGTACCCGAAGGCACTCCGTTGAGCACCCAACTCGTACAATTTCAGAAACTGCGAAAAAGAATCGCGTTGGTTGTCGACGAATACGGAGACATTCAGGGAATCGTGACGCTGGAAGATATACTTGAAGAGATCGTCGGTGAATTCACGACCGATCCTTCCAGTGGCGACGTAGACATTGTCAGAGAAAGCAGCAGCACGTTTCTCGTCGACGGTGCAGCCAACATTCGCGAAATGAACCGGGCCATGAACTGGTCCCTGCCGACTGACGGGCCGAAGACGCTGAATGGTTTAATCGTCGAGTACCTGGAGACCATTCCGGAACCGGGGACCGGCCTGAAAATCGAGGGCTATCCGATCGAAATCGTTACAACGAACGAAAACAGGGTCAAGACAGCGCGCATACATCCTCGCCAGGAATTGCCGCAAGCAACGTCCGAATAGCATGGTGTCTATTTCCGGCGCCGCTCTCGCCCCCCCATCCCTGGGCTCCGCGGCATTTGGACCTCCTGTCCGGCGCCGCTTTCGTTCATCCAAGGGCTCCGCGGCATTTGGACCTCCTGTCCGGCGTCACGCGAAAGCTGCGTCGAGCGCCTCCGTGAGTCTGCGAACCCCGATAATGTCGATTCCCCGAGGCTTCTGTCTGGGCACGTTCGCTTGCGGGACGATCGCGACTGAAAAACCCTGCTTGGCCGCTTCTGCGATACGCTCGGTACCGAAGCGGACTGGCCGCACTTCACCGGCAAGCCCGACCTCGCCGAAACTGATCAGTCCCGTTCGGCACGGCCGATCACGCAAACTCGAGAGGATCGCCAGCAGTGTCGGCAGGTCAGCAGCAGTTTCACCGATACGAAGACCGCCGACAACGTTGACAAAGACATCATCGCCCGCCAAAGAAATACCGCCGTGACGCTGCAACACTGCCATCAACAATGACAATCGATTCTGGTCCACACCCTGCGCGAGCCGCTTCGGATGTGTGCCGTTACCGTCCGCCACAAGCGCCTGGATTTCCACGAGCAACGGGCGACTGCCCTCCCAGGCCACCGAGACGAGGCTGCCGGCATTTTCTTCTGCATCACGTGAGAGAAAAATTGCCGACGGGTTTTTGACTTCCACAAAACCGGTCTCGGTCATGGCAAAAACGCCCAGTTCGCTGCTGGCCCCAAAACGGTTTTTCACTGCCCGGACGATGCTGTACCGGCTCGCCGGATCACTCTCAAAATAGAGAACCGTATCCACCATGTGTTCGACTACGCGTGGTCCGGCAATCGCGCCGTCTTTGGTGACATGACCTATGAGGAACACCGCGACCTCACGCTGCTTGGCAAACTGCACAATGCGACCAACGCATTCACGCAGCTGGGCAACCGATCCTGGCGCTGACGGCAGGTCCGCGGTCACCGTGGTCTGAATTGAATCGATAATCAAGACGTCTGTGCCGCCGCCCGCAGCCTGATCGAGAATGTTATCGAGCGAGGTATCTGCAAGCAGGCTCAAGCTGGGGCAGTCAAGACCCAGCCGTCGCGATCGCTGACCGATTTGCCGCAGTGACTCCTCTCCGGTCGCATAGCAGATATTCAATGATTCGGGCAGCTTCGCGGCGACTTGCTGCAATAGCGTTGATTTGCCGACACCAGGATCGCCCCCTAGCAGCACCACGGACCCCGGCACGAGCCCACCGCCCAATACACGGTCGAATTCGCTAAAACCGGTGGGGTAGCGAACGCCCAGATCGTCACTGAGGGAACCCAGCGGGGACGGGGCAACGCCTTCCGGGCGGGCGATCTGGGCAGTCGAAACGGTGGTCTGAGCCAGGGTATTCCAGGCGGCGCAGTCGGGGCATTGCCCCTGCCATTTTACGCTGTGAGCGCCGCAGTCCATGCAGACATATGCCGTTTTCGCTCTTGCCATAGGGGAATCCGTGAGAAATCTGGCAGAATCGCCACCTGTCCGGCAGCAGAATTCCGATCATAGCACCGCTTTTCTGCCCGCTACGGGCTAAAAAGTGCCAACCCTATCTCATTAAAAACCCTTGCTATTTTCTATACTTTTCGCGTTATGTAGAGAGCCCATATTGGACAAACAACGAAAAGAACACAGGGACCGGCTGGTCGCGCTCACATTTGTCAGCGTATTGCTGGTGCTCATCTATGGCCCGGGAGCGCCATGGTTCGTTGCTGCTGACCGTCTTCTGTATGACCGGCTGGCGAGCCATGTCCACAATGAGCCGCTGGAAAATGCCCTGATCGTTAGCATAAACGACCGCAAGATGGCGCCGAACGATATCTTGAACCAATATGGCAAGCTCATACAACTCTTTAAAAATCAATCTGTTAAGAGAATTATCCTTGCTAGCCCACCGGAGATTGACGAATCGGCCGACTTGCCGGGCTGGGCGGCCACGCTGTCCAGCGGTGTGCCGGTTTACGTACCGAATGGGCACCGACTGACGCACGTCGCCAGCAAGAGCGGCTTTCTCGATATCACGCCGGACAGCGACGGGATCTTTCGGGAATCCGGGCTATGGAGATTCGGTGCGGGCCTGATGTCTCCTTCGCTGCCTCTGGCGGTGGCACTCGACAACCCTGACGTGGCCACGGGCTCGGATCCGCGATTTTCCGGGGCCGACGATGTGATCTACCTCTCAAATTACAAACCAATCCCCCGATTGACGGCGAAAGAGGCGCTCAAGGAGAACTTTGCTGCGGAGAAATACGCCGGCGCTACGGTGTTTATCGACGCCGCACCGCCAATTGTCGCCGCTGCGGCAAAAATACCGTCGGGGCAGTTTGTCACCCAATCCGAGATCACGGCGGCATTGCTCGCGAATGTCGAAATGAGCCGCGCTGTCATTTCACCGTCCTGGGTCAGGGCGCTGGAATGGCTGGCGCCGGCGCTCCTGGCGATTATTGCCGTACTGTTCCTGCCCGGCCGTATGCGCCGGGATATCGTGATGCTGGTCGCAATCACGGCCGTCGGGATGGTACTCATCGAAGCGCTGATGCTTGCGATATGGAGAATCCGGCTGGACCTTGGCCGGCCGATATTCGTCTTCCTCGGTGTTGGCATCCTGAGTTGGTGGCTCGCAGGCGCTGTCAAGAAAGCTGCCGTCGATGCCTATAAACGCGGCGTGGACTTTCTTGCCGCGGGCAGACTCGAGCCCGCCTTTGCGGAGTTTCGTCAATGTAAAGCAGACGACGCCCTGGCGACCCTGATGTACAAGCTTTCGCTCGAGTTTGAACAGCAGGCGAAGCCTGAACGTGCCGAAGCCGTGCTTAACTGGATGAAGAGGACGCAGGGTGCGACCACCAAAAAGCTGTCAATGCGTGGCAACAATGGCGCACCGCAACGTCTCGGTCGTTACGTCATCGAGAGAAAAATCGGTCGCGGGGCGATGGGCGCTGTTTATCTTGCCAAGGATCCGAGAATCAACCGTCAGGTCGCCCTCAAAGTGATTCCGATTGAAAAAGAGTTCGAAGACGAAGAACTCGAGGAAGCCCGGCTTCGATTCTTCCGCGAAGCGGAGTCCGCGGGCCGCCTGACTCATCCGAATATCATCACTGTGTTCGATGCTGGCGAAGACAAGCATCTGGCCTATATTGCGATGGAATACATGCCAGGTGCGGCGTTGACCAAGTTCACGGATCCGAAGAAACTACTGGCCCCAAGCAAGGCGCTGGAACTCTGTGCCAGGACGGCCGATGCGCTGGACTATGCCCATAACCAGGGTGTCATTCATCGCGATATCAAGCCGGCAAATCTACTGTACAACCTGAAAGACGACTCTCTTAAGATAAGTGATTTCGGCGTCGCGAGACTGACCGATAACAACCGGACGAAGACCGGCATCATCCTTGGCACGCCGATGTACATGTCGCCCGAGCAGCTCAATGCCGAGGACCTCACGGGTCACTCGGACTTATTTTCACTTGGTGTTACTCTATATGAGCTTTTGACGGGCGAGGTGCCTTTCACGGCGACCAACATCGCAGTGCTCATGACCAAAATTACAACGGACGACCCTGCCCCCGTTTCGAACCGTCGGCCGGGGATTCCGCCCAGCGTGGATTCGGTACTCGCCAAAACGCTGGCCAAACGGCCCCACGACCGCTTCGTAGATGGCGCCGCGATGGCCATCGCACTACGTAACTGTGCCGATTACGCATCGACCTGATCAGCCTATCAAAACCAATATGAGCCTGCGTGGAAAACTAAAATTCGCTGAAATCACCGATACCGGCAAGGTTCGGGAGCACAACGAGGACGCAATCGGCTCGGATGTCGATTATGGCTTGATGGTGCTCGCGGATGGCATGGGCGGTTACAACGCGGGCGAAGTCGCCAGCGGTATCGCAGTTCAAACGATTTCGGAGCTGGCGACTGAAGGGGCCGATCGCGAACGCCGCCACGAGGTCGACCCGGCTACCGGGTTAATGCGGCAAACCATCGTACTCAGAGATGCCGTCACTCGAGCCAACAAGATCATCTTTCAGACCGCGCAGAGTCAGACACATTGCGAGGGCATGGGTACGACCCTGGTCGCCGCCATGTTTTACGACAATAAGGTGTCGATGGCCCACGTTGGCGATTCCCGGGCGTACCGACTTCGCGGCACCAAATTCGAGCAACTCACACTCGATCACTCCCTGCTGCAGGAGCTTGTCGATCGGGGCTTTTATTCCGAGGAAGAGGCGCAGCGCTCCACAAACCGAAATTACGTAACCCGGGCATTGGGCGTCGAGCCCACGGTGGAGGTCGAGGTACAGGAGTTTGATGTCCTGCCCGACGATGTCATTCTGCTCTGCTCCGACGGCCTGCCGGACATGGTCGAAGATGAGGATATTCACTTAACTATCAGCACGTTTAATGCTAGCCTTGATGTGGTTGGTCAACAACTGGTCAAATTAAGCAATGAACATGGGGGGCGTGACAACGTATCCGTGATACTGGCGCAGGTCCTCGATACGTTCGCGGCGAAACGGAGTCTGCTGTTCCATATCGCAAAGTTGTTTCGGTCATTAACAGGGGCGGGGCGTTAAACTGACGCCCGGCGAATATCGGTCAGATGAACACGGCAATAAAAGTATGGCACGTTTAATTCTCAGTTTGGACAGTCAGGTTATGGCTGAATACAACATGTCCAAAGAGCGATATACGATTGGACGCCTTCCAGACAACGATGTGCGTATAGACAACCCGGCGGTCAGCGGCCATCACTCCCTGATTATCAATATCCTCAACGATTCTTTTCTCGAGGACCTGAACAGCACCAACGGCACATACGTCAATGGCAAGTTGATCAAGAAACATGCCCTTCAGCACGGTGATGTCATAACGATCGGCCACCATCAGCTCAGGTTCGCCGACCAGCAAACCTCTGATGCCGAGCAGGACGAGTTTGAAAAAACGATGGTGATTCCTGCCGGACAGCAAAACATCGCACAACTGGCCAAAGCTGAGGAGGCTGCTGCCTTAGCCGCAGCGCAAGAAAAAGTCGCCGTCAAAGTCGATGTCAGCGTCAAAATGCCGGAATCAGACCAGCCTGCCCCTGCCTCTGCGTCTGCCCCTGCCCCTGCCCATACAAGCACGGCGGTCGGCATTGATGCGAGCTCAGCGCCCAACGCACTACCATCGGCCAGGCTCCAGGTATTGAGCGGCGCGTTCGCCGGTCGTGAACTCGAGTTGACGAAAGCATTGACCACACTTGGGCGTCCCGGCGTTCAGGTTGCCGCAATCACCCGCCGGCCCGAGGGTTATTTCGTCGTGCATGTGGAAAGCGGTGAAGAAGGAGACTACCCGCTCGTAAATGGACAACCTATCGGCGCGCAAGCACGCAAACTGTCGGACAATGATGTGCTGCAGCTCGCCGGTGTGAAAATGGGCTTCTTTTCGGCGTAATTCAAGAACAACGAAAAATCAATTCGATCGTCCCGTCGGGCGATCCTTAAACCGATCAGTCCACCACCATACTGGGCTCGCGATCCAAGACACCACAAACAAGCTGGTACGGAATGGTACCGGCATAACGCGCTATTTCTTCTACCGGCAGACCATCGCCCCACAGTAAAACGGGATCGCCGACTTTGTCGGACGCACCGGGCCCGAGATCGACGGCAATCATGTCCATGGAAACTCCGCCGGCGAGTGGCACCCTGCGATTATTGACGAGTACCGGAGTACCGGACGGCAAAAAACGTGAATAGCCGTCACCATAACCAGCTGCCACGACGCCGATAATGCTGTTCTGATCTGCTTTCCAGGTACCGCCATACCCGACCGGATCGCCGGCATTGATTGTTTTGACGGATATTAGTCGCGACTCCAGTTGCATGACCGCACGTAGTCCCAGATCTGCGCCCGGAGTTCCATCAAATGGAGATATTCCGTAGAGAGAAATGCCGGGCCTTATCCAGATATCTCCCAATGGCTTTAGAATACTGTCCGGCCAGCCGAATAATCCAGGTGAATTTGCGATACTGACATCACCGTCAAAGCCGTCGGCTATCGACTGAAACAGACTCAACTGGTCTGCCGTTTTGTCGTCCTGGCGGTCATTGGCATTCGCGAGATGGCTCATCAATCGCAAATCCCCGATCGCCCCGCACTCTCGTGCGCGATTGATGAGCACTTCTTCATCCGACACACGGAAGCCCAGACGATTCATGCCGGTGTCGAATTTCAGCCAAACAGTTAGCCGTCCGGATTCGAGCTGGTCCAGCAACTCGAATTGCTCGATGCAATGGACAACGATTTCGAAACCGGCATCGATTGCCATATCAAGTTCTTCGCCGGTAAAAACACCTTCGAGTATTACAATCGGAGAATCGATATCGGCTTCGCGCAATGCACGCGCCTCGCTTATACGGGCAACAGCAAAGCTGTCAGCATCGGCAAGCGTCTTCGCCACTTCAAGCATGCCGTGGCCATAGGCATTGGCTTTGATGACGGCCATCACCCGCGTACCCGGCGCCTTTTCGCGAATTACCTTGAGATTATGCTTGAGTGCGCCGAGCTTGATGACTGCCCGTGCCCCAAAAGTCACGGATACGCCTCATCCCCGTAGGCCTCGGGAACCCAGTTCTCGAACTTGGTGAAGCGGCCGACAAATGTCAGGAGAAAGTCGCCGATGGGGCCGTTGCGCTGTTTGGCAATAATGATGTCTGCGATGCCTTTGCGCGGTGTATCCTGATTATAAACTTCCTCCCGGTAGATAAAGACAATCAGGTCCGCGTCCTGCTCGATCGCACCTGACTCCCGGAGGTCCGACATTACAGGTCTCTTGTCCGTCCTTTGTTCCACACTGCGATTCAACTGAGACAGGGCAATGATCGGTAACTCGAGTTCCTTGGCCAGCGCTTTGAGTGACCGGGAAATTTCGGATATTTCAGTAGCGCGATTTTCCGTGCTGCCATGAACCTGCATAAGCTGCAAGTAATCCACCACGATCAGGCCGAGGCCGTGCTCGCGTTTCAGACGTCTGGCCCGCGCACGAATTTCCGT
>JAPUKV010000006.1 GCA_027295475.1 Pseudomonadota bacterium | reverse complement strand
CCTCTGTGAATCGCTTCACTGTGTCCCGATTTTTTCTTTAGTACAGTGCGCCTCTTACACGGAGGTTAGAGAGTCATGGGGTTGGAAAACACGATAACAGAGCAGGATATGGATGCGACTTCCCAGCAGTTTGTGCGGGGGTTTCGCGATGACAACAATGATTTCGAACCGGATCTGGCCGTGGATGGCCTTTCAGAATCAATTGTTTCCAGGTTCATTCGTCTGCTAACGTTTGGCCGGTCGTAGGCAGGAGATTCGGAAGACACGGACGCAGCACTCGAATAACCCTTCCCAATCAATAGCTTGATACGTTCGCCTGCGCACGTCCGTGCTGCCGGAAAAGCAGTCTGGATATTTACCCGCCACAGGGATTGGCTGGACTAATGCGCGGCGGCGAAGCAAAATAAATTCAAGCTGACACGAGAAGCGACACGATATGTGGGTGTCCAAACCAATTTACGAAAGCCTGCCGTATTTCTATTTGCTTGCAGGCGCCATCTCACTGGCCGCCTCAATGTATTTGAACCATTGGTATTGGCCAACGATTTGTTTTGTCGTCGGTCTCCTGTGCCTGGTAGCCGGACTCGTCATCTGGCTGAAGCGTCGTGACCATCGCAATCAGCATCGGCGAACCAGCCAAAGCCACGACGTCCAGTAGGCGCAACTTCCGGGCGCCGACACCATCGCTATCTCTGTCGTTCGTTCGCCAGCGAATCTTTGCCGTCGTTGTCGGAGTTTCTAAGATCGGTATAGACGAGTTCGTGATATCCGAGTGACACTACGTCGCCGTCCTTAAGCAAAAACTTCTTGGCACGGGTCTCACCAATTAATACACCGTTGGTACTATTGAGGTCTTCGATAGTGCAACCGAAGTCATCGGTGATCAGCTGTGCGTGATGTCTGCTGACGAACTTGCTCTTGATGTAAATCTCGTTGTCGGGAGATCGGCCGACAATAATCCGCCCGGCCTCGAACAGATGTTCCGACAGCATTTTCCCTTCACTTCGAACCTCGATGCGCGTGAGATAGCCTGGCTTGGTCGTGTCAGGAACAAGGTGTGGTACCGGCTGAGGTGTGCCGTTCTTGAATTCATGTTCCTTCCAGTTCAGTTCTTCAACCGCCAGTAGTATGTCCTCGGTATCGACAATTTTCTTGTCGTCGGCGAAAGCAACCAAAAGGCCGGTATCACACAGCGTGTTGATCAGTCGGGGTATGCCACCGGTGTAACGGTAAATTGATGCGTACGCATCATCCGCGACAAGGTCGTTGTGTTCTCTGCCCGCAATCTTCAGTCGGTGTTCGATATATTCGCGCATCTCCCGGCGGTCCAATGGGCCGATATGGAAGCGTAACCTGACACGCTGAACGAGCTGCTTGAGAGTCGGCGAATCCAGCGTGTCCTTGAGTTCTGGCTGACCGGCAAGAATAATTCGCAGCACCTTTTCCTTGTGTGTCTCGATGCCTGACAGCATGCGAATCTCTTCCAGCACTTTCTTGCTCAGGTTCTGCGCTTCGTCGATAATCAGAATTACTTTCTTGCCATTTGCATACTGCTCGATGAGAAACATGTTGAGCATGTCGAGCAGTTCGGCTTTGCGCTTCTTGAACGGCTTGAAACCAAATTCTGCCAGGACGGCCTGCAGAAACTGTGTCGGTGTGAGCTGTGTTTGCGACACCACCGCGGAAACAATGTTGTCTTCCAATTCGCCCAGAAACGCCTGCAGCAAGGTGGTCTTACCTGATCCAATCTCACCGGTTATGATGACAAAACCGTCAGCCAGCCAGATAGTCGATTCCATGTACGCCTTGGCGCGGGCGTGCTGCTTGCTCCAGTAGACGAACTCCGGATCCGGCGTTAACCGGAACGGCTGCTCATGGAGATTGAAGTGTTCTATATAAGACATTCGAAGTTTCTGGCAGAATCTGGAGGCCTTTCTTGTTATTCGCCCGCAAATTGCGCTGGCAGAGTGTTTTAGTTTACCCGCTTTCCGGGGCCTCGGGCTATGAGGCCGACCTCATCGGGCCCTGTTAATTAGTCAGTATATTACTGGTTTTGGCTAATTTTCTGTCGCGTTCTTCGGCGCTGTCCGCCAGCACCGTGATATGGCCGAGTTTTCGGCCCGGTTTCGGCTTTTTACCATAGTCATGCAGGTGGATGCGCTCGCCTTCGCTCGATGTCCAATTCGAAGGCATGGTGCCGATCAGGTTGATCATGCCGGCATGGGCGACGGCCGATGTGTCGCCTGGCGGCATGTTGAGAATGGCCCGCAGGTGGTTTTCGAATTGACTGGTCACCGCGCCCTCTATCGTCCAGTGGCCCGAATTGTGAACTCTTGGCGCGAATTCGTTTGCCAGGAGTTGGTCGCCTGTTACGAAGAACTCCAGCGCAAGCACGCCGACATAATTCAACCGGTCGAGTAGTCTGGTCAGGTATCGTCCTGCCTGATCGGCGATGCTTTGCGATGCGTCCGGCGCGCGGCAAGTTTTCAAAATACCTTTACTGTGGCGGTTTTCCGTTAGCGGATAAACGGCAATGTGGCCGTCCACATTGCGAGCGCCTATCGCCGAGACTTCCCGATCGAATGCAATCCATTGCTCGGCGATCAGTGGCCTGCCGCAGAGCGTCTGGGAGGCGGTGGTGGTATCAGATTCGTCGCTTATCACCTGTTGCCCCTTGCCGTCATAGCCCAGCCGACGCGTCTTCAGGACCAGCGGCAAGCCGAGTAAGCGAACGACGGCGCGGAGGTCCTGTTCCGAGTCGACCGTGGCGTAAGCAGGTACAGGGATGCCCAGCTCTTCGAACAGCCTTTTTTCGTTCAGCCTGTCCTGGGCGTGTCTGAGTGCTTCGGGCGGCGGATAGACGGTCACTCTGTCCGCAACCTTCTCGATTGCTTCGACCGGAACGTTTTCGAATTCGTAAGTAAGCACATCAACGAGCGAGGCGAGTTGCTCGAGACCGGCATCGCTGTCGAACGGAAACTTCAGGACCGGGCCGACGATTCTCGCCGGCGGTTCAGGCGCCGGATCAAGATACGTGAATTCCAGGTCGAGACGCTTTCCGGCGAGGCCGAGCATTTGGCCGAGTTGTCCGGCGCCGACAATACCAACTCTCATTTTTGCAGCTTAGCTTGCGGACCGAGGGTCGCTGTTTTCGAGAATTGCGCTGGCCTGTGATTGCCGGTGTGCATCCAGTGCCGCTGCGACTTTGTCGTCGCTAATGCCGAGGATGGCAGCGGCAAGTAGTGCGGCATTGATTGCACCGGCCTTGCCAATGGCCATGCTGCCGACCGGTACACCGGCCGGCATCTGGGCAATCGATAGCAGCGAGTCCATGCCCTGGAGGGCCGGCGACTGTATTGGTACGCCGAGAACAGGCAGGCGAGTTTTTGCGGCCGTCATGCCTGGCAAATGCGCAGCGCCGCCTGCGCCCGCGATAATCACATGTAGTCCGCGTTCTACGGCGGATTCCGCATACTCGAACAGCCAATCGGGGGTACGGTGCGCAGAGACGACCTGCACCTCATACGAAATGCCGAGCGCGTCAAGCGTCTCACTACTGTGTTGCATCGTTTCCCAGTCAGAGCGGGAACCCATGATAATTCCGATTTTCGCATTCATCGTCTGATTGTATCGTTAGACGGCACAGTTCTGTAGCATCGTTGTCAATTCCGCATGCACCAGCCGGAAAATTTTTCTCTGGAGTGCGCGTCTGCCGGAATCAGCTGTGGTGGCGGCGTACTCGTTCAATAAGAGAGAGAGACCCCTGTTTTCCCGGCCCGTCATATCAAAAAACTCGTTCAGCCCCGGATATCCGCCTTGCACGATCCGGTCACGCCATTCCTCGGCGCGCCGGAATATGTCCTTCGCCGTTCTTTCCTGGTGTTGGAACGCGTCAAGCGCACGACGAATCGGCTCCGGATCGATGTTACGCATCAACTTGCCGATAAGCTGACGCTGTCGACGCAATGCGCCGTGCGACTTCATTTTCGCGGCGGCGATAACGGCATCGAACAGATTCTCATCCAGGTCCATGCTGCGAAGTTGCTCTTCTGACAGCCTTAGCAATTGCTCGCCGAGCCCCTGCAACTCCAGGAATACCCGTTTTCTGGCGCTTTTGCTGGGCTTTGAGTTCGCCACCGGCTAAGCTACTGTCGCTCTTTCGCACATCGGGCCAGCCTAATAAAAACAAGGGGAAAAAGCACACAATGAGCGTGCCTGCCAGCCGAGCATCACTGGATCAATCTGACCTTGAACACATTATTCAGCTCGTACTGGATGAGGCCCGAAGACAGGGTGCAGATCAGGCCGAGGCTGCCGCGAGTCACGACTATGGACTGAGCGCGACCGCCAGGCTGGGAAACGTTGAAAATCTCGAATACACGAATGATCGCGGTGTCGGCGTTACTGTCTATCACGATTCGAAGCAAGGGAGCGCCAGTACATCCGATTTCAGTGATGGCGCACTGCGCGAAGCTGTCACCAAGGCCAGCACATTTGCAAAGTACACAGCCGTCGACGAGTGTGCCGGTCTCGCGGATGCGGAGCTCATGGCAAGCGACATACCGGATCTGGAGCTAGCCCATATCTGGCAGATTGACGCGGACGCCGCAATAAAGATTGCGATTACCTGTGAAGACTCCGCGCGCAACTACGACAAGCGTATAACGAATTCGGAGGGCGCAACGGTTGCGACGAGCAGCGGCGTTCGCGCCTATGGCAATACCCAAGGGTTCATCGGCAGCTATCCCAAGACCACCCACAGCATCAGCTGCAGCGTCATCGGTGAATCCGACGGTGATATGCAGCGTGATTATTATTACAGCGCTGCGCGCGATGCAAATGGGCTTGAAACAGCTGAGCAGATCGGTGAAACGGCTGCCAGACGGACCGTCGGAAGACTGGGTTCTCGCAAGATAAAAACAACCAGGGCACCCGTACTATATGCGCCCGAAATTGCGCGCGGGTTTATCGGCCACGCCATCGGCGCCATTGGCGGCGTTGCACAGTATCGTCGCGCTTCCTTCCTGCTCGGCGCGGCCGGCAAACAGATATTCCCTGACTTCTTGCAGATTCAGGAGCGGCCGCACATTCCGAAAGCCATGGCCAGCGCGCCCTATGATGCCGAGGGTGTTGCAACGTCGGATCGGGACATCGTCATTGACGGCGTGCTGCAGGGTTACATCCTCGGTTCCTATTCAGCGCGGCGCCTGGGCCTTAAAACAACCGGTAACGCCGGCGGTGCGCACAATCTCATCGTGCCCGGCAATGCGGATGACATGGCGTCGATCATGAAAACCATGAAATCCGGGCTCCTCGTACACGAATTAATCGGGCAGGGTGTCAATGCCGTTACCGGAGACTATTCGAGAGGGGCAGTAGGCTACTGGATCGAAAACGGTGAAATCGCCTATCCGGTTCACGAGGTCACCATCGCCGGCAACCTCAGCGAGCTCTATCAAAGAATAACTGCGATCGGCAACGATCAGGACGTTCGCGGTGCGTTACGTTGCGGCTCGTTACTCGTCGACGAGATGACCATCGCCGGCGCCTGAACCCTCGGCCCCATCCAGCAAATCAGATAGGGTCTTCTCGGCCGAAACCCTGGCGAGTGCGCTATCCATTTCGGCACCCAGGGCGTTTATCTCTGCGGTCCAGGCCGGGTCCCGGTATGAACCGGTTTCTCCCTGCGTGCGAACAACCGCGAGAATGTCATTCAAAGGGATGCGCGCCATCTCCCGACCCGGCAGTAATTCTTCGTTTTCGGTTGTGATCAGGAGAGCGGCGCTTTCCAGAGCATTGGTAACCGGTGCCAGCGCGATCGACGGCATACTTAACTGTTGGCTTATCTCACGGATACTCGTGGTCGCGTCCGGATTACGAAATGCCTTGCCAACCAGATACATGACATTCAGAGCGAGGCGCTCACGCATCGAGTTGGATAAACGGGGTTCGCGGCGACCGATGCGCAGAAAAGCCGGTTGCTGGAAATAGAACGCGAGTTGTGCGCCAATCAACAGAATCAGCCAGCTCAGATACAACCAGATTAGCGTCGTTATGGCGACGGCGAAGCCTGAATAAATGAGCTGCGTACGGCTTGCATAAAGAATGAATGTCGCGAAAAATGCGCCGGCACTCGCCCAGAGAAATCCGCCGGCAAGGCCGCCAACAAGAGCAGCTTTAAACTTCACTTTTGTATTCGGCATGTACATGTACAGAAATGTGAACACGCCGGTAATGAGCAGGTAGGGCGTAAGCTGGCTGCCAACAACGAATATCCGCCCTAAGGATTCATTGGCAAGTATCATTTGTACGACTGCATTGCTTCTGATCGATGTGATCATCCCTAAGGCAGTGACCATAAGGATCGGACCGATCAGCAGTACAAAAAAGTATTCTGAGAACCGGCGCGCAAAACTGCGCGGTTTCGATACATACCAGACGTAATTGAAGCTCTCTTCAACTTTCTGCACCATCGAAATCGCCGTGTAGATAAAAAAGGCCAGGCTTACACCGCCAAGCACACTGCCCTTGACGTTATCAACGAGCGCTATGACTTGCTGCGTAATTTGTTCGCCCTGAGGCCCGAGCGGCGCCAGAAAATCGTACAACAGTGGCTCGAGTTCCTTGTGTTTGCCCAGTCCCTTAAGAACCGAAAAGCTGAACGCGATCAGGGGCACGACCGAGAGCAAGGTCGTATAGACAAGACTCATCGCGCGTAATGTGAGCTGGCCGAATACGATGTCGCGGCCGAGACCATAAATGTACCTGAGTACGACAGCAGCAAAGCGTCCCAGTGGTCCGGTTTTTTCAAGGTGATCGCTCCAAACCAGTTTCTCGAAAATATTAGGCAGATTCAGATTCATGGTTGGCCGGCGCGCGCCTCAGGAGCCCAAACAATCGTGACATTGTACATTAGGTGTGGATTGCGAAAAGGTCATCTATTCCGCGTCGGTCAACAGAGAATACGCTGCCCGATATTTCTCGCTCGTTTGTCGGATTACGTCTGCCGGCAGCGAAGGACCCGGAGGCGTCCTGTCCCAGTCCAGCGTATCGAGATAGTCGCGAACATACTGCTTATCGAAACCGGGCGGGCTGATGCCGGTACGATACTCACTCAGCGGCCAGAACCTGGAGGAATCGGGTGTCAGCGCCTCGTCGATGAGATAGAGTCGTCGATCGTCATCCAGGCCAAATTCGAACTTCGTATCCGCGATAATCAATCCGCGGCCGAGTGCGTACTTTGCGGCACGTTCGTAGATCGCAATCGACACATCACGCACGCGTTTGGCGAGGTCGCTCCCTATCCGTTCTTCCACATCTTCAAAGCTGATGTTCTCGTCGTGATCGCCGGCCGCCGCTTTAGATGCCGGCGTGAAGAGAACTTCAGGCAATTGAGCGGCCTGGTCGAGACCTCGCGGCAAAGCGATGCCGCAAATCTGACCGGTGCTCTGATAGTCGTGCCAACCCGAGCCAATCAGGTAGCCGCGTACAACGGCCTCGATCGGAAGAGGATCGAGCCGCCTGACAATGATTGACCGTTTCTCCAGTGCGCGGCACAAATCGCCGTCGTCAATCAGGGAATCCAGCTTCCGATTTGTAAGATGGTTCGGAATCAGGTCGGTCATCATCTCGAACCAGAAGTTGGAGATTTGAGTAAGCACCTGACCTTTGAAGGGCACGGGATTCGGCAAGATGACGTCGTATGCCGATATCCGGTCCGTCGTGATGATGAGCAAGTGCCCCTCGTCTGCACCGTAAATATCGCGAACTTTGCCGCGGCCGATTAAGGGCATCGATGCAATCGATGATTCAAATAAAGTATCGGAAGAACTCATTTCCTGAATCGTGGGTCCGGGCGCGGCATTGCTTTTGCCTCTGCGGATGATGGCTGTTCGGTGCCGGTGTCGCAAGCAGCCGGAATAGGAATAGACTGCAGGTCCGGTTAGCATTGGAACATGACTCTGCGCGCTCGCTTGGAAATCCGGCGTTAGATGCCCTACTGGGGAAAAATTGTCGGCATCATTGCAGGTCTGGCAACGGGCCGGCCCTGGCTCGCATTGCTTGGCCTGATACTCGGGCATCAGTTTGACAGGGGATTTGCCAAAAGGTTTTCCTACTTGGAACGGGACAGTTTTGATACGCGCTTCAATCGATTGCCGGAGGACTTTATCAAAGCGCTGTTCCAGACGATGGGCTATCTGGCCAAAGCCGACGGGCGTGTCACCGAAGATGAAATTCGGGCAGCACGCGCACTGATGCATCGCATCGGGCTCGGACCTGCCAAAATCAGGCAGGCTATCGAGTGGTTCGAAAGCGGTAAAAAGCAAAGCTTTCCGTTAGTCGCAACGATGCGGCAGCTCAGGCGGGAAAGTGTCGGTCACGGCGAATTACGCGGATTGTTCGTGCGGCTTCTGATGGAGGTTTCCCTTTCAAAAGACCGGTTGCATCAGCGTGAGCGCTCAATCTACTGGACCGTCTGCACCGAACTCGATATCGGCCGCGTCGAACTCGCCCAGCTCGAAGCCATGATTCGCGCCCAGCGGGGATTTCGGCGTTCTCCGCAAGGCAGCGCAGACGCCCGGCGCGTTCAAAGCGCTTACAGGGCGCTCGACGTCAGCGAAACATCGACCAACGTCGAAATCAAGCAGGCGTACCGCCGCCTGATGAACAGAAATCACCCGGATAAGCTGGCCTCGAAAAACCCTGATGCCGCTGCCATCGCAGAGGCCGAGAGAAAAACCCGCGAGATCCGCAGCGCGTACGAAATGCTGAAAGCGCGGCGCAGCATACGCTAGCTTCTTTGCGTCATGCGACTGCGCATCCCCCATACGAATGATGAGTCTCGAAATCGAGAGGCGATAGACACGTTCGAACGTCAGCAAGTGAAAATGCACAAGGGTTTCGGTACAGTGCGCTCGTGACTGACAAAGGAAACTGATGTGGATTATCTAATCGCTCCGTCGATTCTTTCAGCCGACTTTGCCCGGCTCGGTGACGAAGTTAATGCAGTGCTGGAGGCCGGCGCCGACATTGTCCATCTCGATGTCATGGACAATCACTTCGTGCCGAACCTGACGATTGGTCCGCTTATCTGTGAGGCATTGCGCGATCACGGCATTATGGCGCCGATAGATGTGCATCTGATGGTGCAACCGGTCGACCGGCTTATTCCGGATTTTGCGAAGGCGGGTGCCACCTATATCACTTTTCATCCGGAGGCCAGTCACCACGTCCACCGCACGCTTGGTCTGATTCGTGACCAGGGGTGCAAGGCGGGATTGGTATTCAATCCGGCGACACCATTGACGTGGCTCGAGCATGTAATTGAAGACATGGATGTGGTACTCGTCATGTCGGTCGATCCCGGTTTCGGCGGCCAGAAATTTATCGAATCGGCACTCGACAAACTGCGCCAGGCCCGAAAAATGATCGACGATAGCGGCAGGGAGATTCGTCTCGAAGTGGACGGCGGCGTCAAGATTGACAACATTGGAGAAATTGCGGCGGCCGGAGCCGATACGTTTGTTGCGGGCTCGGCAATATTCGGCGCAGATAATTATGCTGCCACGATCAGCGCCATGAGGTCCGAGATTGAGAAGGCCGTCTGACGAGACGGCCCAAAAACAGTCTGAGGAGACGAATCAGAACTTGCGGTTCGGCCGGGCTCCGAATACGACAATTGTTTTTCCGCTTGCTGACACGAGGCCCTGTTCCTCGAGTACCTTTAGCACCCGGCCGGCCATTTCACGTGAACAGCCAACCAGGCGGCTTAACTCCTGGCGACTGACCTTGATCTGCATGCCGTCCGGATGGGTCATGGCATCCGGCTCATTACACAGGTCCATGATCGCGTGGGCAACCCGACCGGTGACGTCAACAAATGCCAGATCGCCGAGTTTGCGATTGGTGCGATCGAGTCGCGTTGCCAGCTGGGTGGCCAGCTCAAAGACGAGCCCCGGGCTCTCGCTTGCAATCTGCCGAAATCGCGGATAGGTCATTTCGGCAATTTCACATTCGGTTCGCGTCCGCACCCATGCGCTACGCGTGGGTTGCTCATAGAACAGGCCCATCTCACCGAAAAACTGCCCCTTGTTGAGGTAGGCGAGAACCATTTCGTTGCCGTCTTCGTCCTCGATCATGACTTCGACGGATCCATCAACGATGTAGTAAAGGACATCGGGCAAATCTCCAGCGTGAATCATTACGGTCTTGGACGGAACCGTTCGTACCCGGCAATAACTCAGAAAGCGATTAATCGCCGGAATATCGCTCAAAGTCTTCGCTGTTGTCTGCATTTACTGATCCTCAACAAAGCTCTGCCCTTCTTTTAATACAGTCCGCTCATAAGGGCAAGCTAAGTGCGTAATTTTTATTGGGATTATCGAAATTTCCGGAATGATATTTTATCGGTTGACCTGAGACCAGCGACATCATAACCAGTATGCGGTTCCAGTCATAATTCTTGAGGTGAGGCGCATAATGCGCCGAATCGGGGCCGGCAATTCGAACGCACCGGCATTCCTGGCGTTTGCCCCGTGCAGGGCTTCTTCTTCGCGCATTTTGTGGACAATCGCGCGGCTTTTCGCATCGTTGGCAGGCAGACGATCGAGGTGCCCTGTCAGGTGCTGTACGACCTGACGCTCCGTCTCCTCGATAAATCCCAGGCTCCAGCGATCACCCAGAATACCGCTCGCTGCGCCAATTGCGAAAGCGCCCCCATACCAGACAGGATTCAGGCGACTGGTGCCTGAGCCCAGCTCTTTCAGCCGCTGCTCGCACCAAGCCAAATGATCGAGTTCTTCGTCGGCAGCGCGTTGCATCTGCTTCTCGATGCTCGGGTCACGGGTGACCGCCGCGTGGCCCTGGTACAGCCCTTGTGCGGCAACTTCGCCTGCATGGTTGACGCGCATCAGACCAGCCGCATGTGATTTTTCGGTCGCAGACATTGGCTTGTCGTCGATATGTCCGGCCGGGTTCTCACGTGCCGCATGTGCGGGCCCGGCTGCTGCGACCGTTCGCAGAAAACTTCCGACTCCGGCAAGCAGGCGGTCAACGGGTGTCAGGCGTCGCTCGTTCATCGCTGGCATTATAGCTGACCGGCAGATTTCGATGTTCTCTCCGGAACCCTATCCGATCGTTAAGTATTTGATAATTAAATAAAACTTGCCGGAGATCCAGCGCTGCTTTGTGCCGAAAAAACATGTTATTGTTTGCATTGCCGCGGTGCGTCAAGTAGAATTTCGCGCCTTTCGGCAGGGATGGAAGGGCGACGCCCGGCCCCCTGCACGGGCTCTGGGGCGCCGCAACCATTGCTTATAACCAGCGCCCAGAATAGACGAACGGGAACGAGATTGTTCCGAACTGGATCGAGACACCATGAAGACGTTTTCTGCCAAGCCACATGAGGTTCGCCGCGACTGGTACGTGGTTGATGCCACGGGCAAGACATTAGGTCGCTTATCTACTGAGATCGCGCGGCGCTTGCGTGGCAAGCACAAGCCGGTATATACACCACATGTCGATACGGGCGACTATATTGTCGTAGTCAACGCCGAAAAGATTCGGGTGACCGGCAACAAGCTAAAAGACAAGATGTACCACCGCTATACGGGCTACATTGGCAACCTGAAGTCGATCTCCCTCGAGAAGCTTCTTGAAGAGGCGCCTGAACGGGCACTGCAATATGCGGTAAAGGGCATGTTGCCCCGTAACCCGCTGGGCAGGAAAATGCTGTCCAAGCTCAGGGTGTTCGTGGGCCCGGAGCACAAGCACGAGGCTCAACAGCCTCTACCACTGGATATTGATGCCTGATACGGCCCAGTATCAGGAATGAGGCACAGATAATGAGTGAAGCAGAATTCTACGGAACCGGTCGGCGCAAGACCTCGACTGCACGGGTTTATATGAAAACCGGTCGCGGCGATATCACGATCAACAATCGTCCACTGGACAAGTTTTTCGGCCGGCAGACAGCGCAGATGATAGTTCGTCAGCCGCTGGAGTTGATGAACCTGACCGACAAGTTCGACCTCTCCGTGACCGTTAGCGGTGGCGGGACAACCGGTCAGGCGGGGGCAATCCGCCACGGGCTGACACGCGCATTGATGCAATACGACGAGTCATTGCGGCCAGCGCTGCGCAAAGCCGGATTTGTAACCCGCGACGCACGTGAAGTGGAACGAAAGAAGGTGGGCTTGAGAAAAGCGCGCCGGGCAACGCAGTACTCGAAGCGGTAGTGACCTGCTATTGGTGCCGGTGGAACGCAGCACTCAGGATAGTCACTTGAGATGAATCCGCGCATCAGTAGAACGCAAAATCTGACTGGTCACTAAAGGTAAGTTCGCACCTCCCAATATGCCCTTCGTTAACGCCTGGGGCGAACTTGGGGGATCGTCTAGTGGTAGGACTGCGGACTCTGACTCCGCCAACCAAGGTTCGACAAAATCGCCGGGAGCGATTTTGGACAACGGAGCGAAGCGAGGTTGCCCGCAGGGCGAGGGCCAGGACGGCCCGAGTCAATCCTGGTCTCCAATGTGCCGAATGTTCGTTAGAATCAGCGCTTCAGATTCATTGAACGATTGGGGGATCGTCTAGTGGTAGGACTGCGGACTCTGACTCCGCCAACCAAGGTTCGAATCCTTGTCCCCCAGCCAATATAAGAAGGCCCGCTTTGAGCGGGCCTTCTTATATTGGCTGGGGGACTTTTCGGATGAGAAGCTCGTTCGACAAAATCGCCGGGAGTGATTTTGGACGGCGAAGCCGCCCGAAGGGTGCAATACAGGGATGTATTGCATCAATCCTGGGGCGCAACGAATAAGCCCGCTCAAAGCGGGCCTTCTTATATTGCTTGGGGGACGCTCCTACTGCCCCATCGTCCTCACGCCAGAATCGTCGGCAATCAACAGTACATCCGCCGGCCGGTGAGAAAAAATTCCCACAGCAAGCACGCCGGGCAATTGATGCAGTCGTGTTTCCGTTTCGAGCGGATTGCTGATCGTCAGGTTGTGGACGTCCAGAATATGGTTGCCGTTTTCGGTCACGAAATTTTCCCGCCAGATGGGTTGTCCACGCAACTTGAGGAGTTGCCGTGCGACGAAGGCCTGCGCCATTGGAATAACTTCGATCGGCAGCGGAAATGTGCCGAGCATGCCGACCAGTTTCGAATCATCGATAATACAGACAAATTTTCGTGCGGCCCCTGCGATGACCTTCTCACGTGTAAGGGCGCCGCCGCCACCCTTTATCAGATGCAGGTGCTTGGTGGCTTCATCTGCACCATCTATGTACAGATCGACATCGCCGACCTGGTTCAGCAAAGATACCTCAAAACCGTGCTTCTCGAGCCTGGCCTGGGTTTCGGCTGAGCTGGAAACAACCGCCTCGATCTTGTTGCGAATGGCAGGAAGCAGGTCGATCAGACAGTCGACGGTCGATCCTGTGCCGACGCCCAGAATCATCCCGTCCTGGATGTACTCCAGGGATGCCTTGGCAGCATTCAGTTTCTTCTCAGATTGATCCATGTTTCCACGTTCATCCAACCACGATCAGGCCGCGATCTATCCCTTACCAAACACATTTCCAGAGTCGTCGGCACGGTTTCGGACGTGAGCTTATCTGATCGGCTGAGTATTCGCTATGGTTTCGCAGCGGATGTCTGAGGCAAACGAGGTATGCCCGCATGGGGCAAATATGCCGCAGGGGGCCAAAACGAAATATGCCCGCATTCGCGGGCATATCTCTTGTTTCGGCAGAAGAGCGTCGGTAACCCCTTCAGTAAATGGCCGTCTTAAGCCACGTAAAATAGTTACCTCTCTTCCAAGTAGATAGCCTGGGCTATCTGCGCCGGGAGGCCTTTCTCTTGGCCTTCCTCTTGGTCTTGCGCTTCGCCTTCCTCTTGGTCTTACGCTTGGCTTTTTTCTTAGCCTTGCGCTTGCCCTTCTTTTTGGCCTTGCGCTTGGCTTTTTTCTTAGCCTTACGCTTGCCCTTCTTTTTGGCCTTGCGTTTGGCTTTCTTCTTCACCTTACGCTTGGCCTTCCTTTTAGTTTTGCGCTTCGCCTTCCTCTTGGTCTTGCGCTTGGCTTTTTTCTTTACCTTACGCTTGGCCTTTCGTTTGGTTTTGCGCTTTGCGACTTTACGCTTAGCCGGCTTCTTCCGAGTTACTTTACGCTTCTTCGCGGTCTTTCGCTTAGAAGCTTTTTTACGAGACTTCTTTTTGGTAGCCATAATTTTCTCCGTGTCGGGTACCCGGCGTTGAGTATATACAACAAATTCAAAAAATCCAGTTAGTTAAGTGAACCCGTTAACATTTTTGGATAGTGCCGAATACGTCGATTTCGGGGAAAAAAGTCGAACTGTTTTTCAAATTGAAAAATTTCTTGCGGGGGTTGCGGCAGTAGAAGTCGAATGAGATGTGAATGATGCTCTCAAGGACGAAATTTCAATGCAAAATATCGGTGCTTGCCGGTCATGATGTTTACAGAAACCAGAATACACAGAGACTTTGTTGACGATGGGGTTTGCATGTCTGGAAATTGCGACAAAAGTTTACGCTGTTTCCGTAATTACCCGATAAAGCCCTATATCCCAAGGGTTTGGTGTTATTGAGTCAACTTTCTGGCAGTCAAATGCAAGCCCGATTAGTTTCGGGTGTAGCCAGATTTTTCGCCCTCGCAGGAATGCAAAGCATCGATCGAAGTAGCCACCGCCCATACCGATTCGATTGCCCGATGAATCGAACGCAACCAGTGGTGTAATCACGATGTCGAGATGATGTGGATCGATGAAATTGCCGGCTTGTGGTTCCATCAAGCCGAATTGATTGAGCGACAAGTGGCTGTCTGCGCTGAGATCGCGAAATCGCATTGAGCCATTTTTTCCCAATACCGGCGCAAAAACCTGCTTTCCCATCGTCAGTGCGCGCTGAATTATTCCGCAGGTATCCACTTCCTCATCGGTCGACAAATAGCAGCCGACGACGCGACTCCTGCGAAAATAGCCGGACCGGGTGACAGCATCACAGATTCGCGCCGATGCTTTTTCGCGCGCCGCCACCGTCATATTAGCCCTGGCCAGACGGCATTTTCTTCGCAACTCACTTTTCTTGCGGGCGCTTTTTATTTTTGTCATCCGTGCCTGCCAAAGCAAAGCCCAAGCGCGGCTACTGGTTCGATATACGAGCTTGAAAGATGACGCCTCCCGCCTGTGCCGTTTCCGGCCGTCGCTCTCGAACCGGAGCAACAGGTGGGGTCAGACGTGGTAGCAACAGGCTTCCCGCGCGGAGCGGTTTTGCACATATGCTACCGACAGTGCACGACCCCGAGGTAATAATTTAGGGTCGAAAGGTATCCAGGCCATCTTCGTACACTGCAGGAGGCGCCAAGACTGTTTCCAGAATAGCGGAAGCCTCGCTAAAGGTCGAGTTGCTGGCTTCCGCCCAGCACGGATTCAACGCGTTCGGATATCAATTTGAGACGATTGCCGAGACTTCCCTCGAGAGCCTTGTCCTTTGCCTGGGAATGAAGCAATTCGTTTGCCATATTCAGCGCCGCCATCACGGCGATTCGGTCCAGTCCGACGACTTTGCCACTGTCACGGATTTCTCGCATCTTCGCATTTAACACCTCGGCGGAGTCCAGCAGGTCTGTGCGCTCATTGGCGGGACAGGAAACCTGATACTCCTTCTCGAGAATACGAACACTGACGTGGGCATATATGTCATTCATTACGGATACTCCGTCACAATTCCCGTTGTCAGGGAATAGGTATTAATAATACGTCAACGCGGCGTGGCGAATGAGTCAGACTTTCCTGCTAGCCGCCCTGTTCCATTGCCTTCAAGCGGCCGATCATTGCTTCAACGCGCGCGCGTACCTGTTCATTTTTTTGCAGAAGCGTTGCACGCTCCGCGGTCAACGTGTCCTGCCTTTGCTTCAACGATTTATTCTCATCCTGCAGCTGGTCGCATACGTGAACCAGCGCATCTACGCGCTTCTCGAGTCGCTTTAATTCGTGCTCAAACATTGTATTTCCGTCTTCAGCCATGGCGTCAATATAGAGCCGCACACAGGTAGAATCAATCTCGATACCGGCCGAATCGTCATTTGCATGGCCCAATGATGCATTACATGGGATCATTCGTGGCGGTGAATGGCCGCAGCAGGCCAGAAGGTGAAAGGCCGGCGAGGCCGGCGAATACTAAAGAGAGATCCCGTGAAACAGTCCGTAAATCATGATGAACTGGACGCAGCGCTCAAACGTTGCGGTGCAAGCTGGGATGCAGGGCAGGCGCACGGCCTGCTGTGTAGCAGGCTCGCGGTTCTTGGAGCCGATGCGGGCACCGGCTGGCTGGACCAGGTACTTGCGGGCAGTGATCCGGACAATGCATTGCGGCGGGAATGTGAAATATTGCTCGACGCCCTGTATGCCTATACGCAGCGTCAACTTTCGCAAAGACGAGCGGAATTTCAGCCGCTTCTGCCTGACGAGTCCGATTCAACAATAATAAGGGCGGAGGCCATTGCACACTGGTGTGAGGGGTTTCTGCATGGGCTCGTGTCAGGGTCGCCTGATGTCGGCCTGAAAAAGCGGCTGGCGGATGAACCGTTGAGCGACATAATCAAGGATATGCTGCAGATTACCCGTGCCACCGTCGACCAAGAGACTGAAGAGGAAACAAACGAAGCAGCCTACGCCGACCTCGTTGAGTATCTCCGCGTTGCCGTGCAACTCACATATGAAGAGTTGGCAGAGTTCCGGTTGGCGCCGGACGGTACCGAAGTGCTGCACTAGCCCGGACCTGAGTAATGATGAACAGCAAAGAGTTCCTGAAACGGCGTAAGCAACTCATGCGGATGGTCGGTACGGGTGGCATAGCGATTCTGCCAAGCGCGCCGGTGCGTCTCAGAAGTCGCGACGTCGCCTATCGTTTTCGTCAGGACAGCGACTTTTATTACCTGACAGGATTTGCTGAGCCGGACGCCGTCACCGTCCTGGCACCTGGACGAGACAGCGGGGAGTACATCCTGTTTTGCCGGGATCGTGATTCGGACAAAGAGCGCTGGGACGGATCGCGTGCCGGACCCGACGGAGCGGTCGAGAACTACGGAGCGGATGACGCTTTCCCGATCGACGACATCGACGATATCCTGCCAGGCATCATGGAGTCATGCAGCAGTGTCTATTATACGATGGGCGCATACGCAGAATTCGATCGGCGAATGGCCGATTGGGTGAGATCGCTTCGCTCCCGCAACGCGCGGGGTACCCACACACCGGACGAATTTGTTGCTCTGGACCACCTCCTGCACGACATGCGCTTATACAAGAGTCGGGCGGAGATATCCGCAATGCGGAAGTCCGCCAAGATCGCCGTCAGCGCACATAAAAGAGCGATGGCCAGGGTGCAGCCCGGTATGTTCGAGTACGAAATCGAGGCCGAGTACGTGCACGAGTTTCGCCGCCACGATGCAGTGACTTCCTATATCCCGATCGTGGGCACGGGTGCCAATACCTGCACGCTGCATTACGTCGACAACACTGCACGTCTCGCAGACGGCGACTTGTTGCTGGTCGACGCCGGCTGTGAATACGACTACTACGCCTCGGACGTGACGAGAACGTTTCCGGTTAACGGCCGCTTTTCGCCGGAGCAGCGGGCGATCTATGAGATTGTCCTCGAGGCGCAGCTCGCGGCGATAGATAAGACTTGTATCGGCAATCACTGGGATGATCCGCATGATGCCGCGGTCCGGGTGATAACCCGCGGCCTGAAGAAAACCGGCTTGCTGAAGGGGTCATTGCCCCGGCTTATTCGCGAGCGTGCATACCGTGAGTTCTTTATGCATCGAACCGGGCACTGGATCGGCATGGATGTTCACGATGTCGGCGATTATAAGGTCGGTGACGAGTGGCGCTTGCTTGAGTCCGGCATGGTTACCACCGTTGAGCCGGGGATTTACATTCCGGCGAGCCGCAAAGTACCCGCCCGTTGGCGTAATATCGGTATTCGCATCGAAGACGATGTCGCCGTAACAAACTCCGGCCCGGACGTGCTCAGCAAAGGGCTGGCCAAAGAACCGGATGACATCGAAAAACTAATGGTTGCCTGAAGGGCACGGCGAAAGCCGGAAACACATTATGAGCGGAAAAGAGCACCACTACGACATCATTATTGCCGGCGGCGGCATGATTGGCACCAGTCTCGCACTGGCGCTGGCGCCGCTCGACTTGCGTGTTGCGGTGATCGAGGCGGTGGCTCGGGATGACAAACAACAGCCCAGTTTTGATGATCGCTCCACCGCCTTGTCGCGCAGCAGCCAGCGCATGTTCGAGGCGATGGGTTTGTGGCAGGCCATCGCTAAATCATCAACGCCAGTCAGGAGCATTCACGTCTCCGATCGAGGGCACTTTGGGTTTTCCCACATCGATGCGCGCGAGCAGGGTGTTGAAGCGCTTGGCTACGTTGTTATCAATCGCACGCTCGGTGAGGTTCTGCAGAACGCGCAGCTCGAAGTCGACGGACTGGACCTTATCTGCCCCGGCAAGGTTGGTGCAGTCGATCTGCGTCCACAGATGGTGGCCGTCGGCATCGAGGAACCGGATGGCAGGACACGAAATCTGACCTGTAATTTGCTCGTTGCTGCCGATGGCGCAGATTCCGCTGTCCGTGAGATGGTTGGAATTAGCGCTTCACGGGTCGACTACGAGCAACTCGCAGTTGTCGGCAACTTGAAACCGGAAAAACCGCCGATGAATCGTGCGTTCGAGCGATTCACGGACAGTGGCCCGATTGCGTTGCTGCCGGTCACCGATGATCGCGCGGCGTTCGTATGGTCGTTACCGCCGGCAAAGGCCGACGAAGTCATGCAACTGTCAGACGAGGCATTTACGCAAGAACTGCAGGACGCATTCGGTTTTCGCCTGGGCACGCTCACGCGTGTTGGGCGCAGAGCCAGCTATCCGCTTGCGCTGAGCAAGGCGAGCAGGCTGACCGCCGGGCGATGCGTACTTATTGGAAATGCCGCGCACGGGCTGCACCCGGTTGCCGCACAGGGATTCAACCTCGGATTACGCGATGTCGCTGCATTATCGGACTGCATTGCAGACGCACGTACCGACTCGAATGCATCGATTGATGCCGGCGATGCAGAAATCCTCGAAAAGTATGCGAAGTGGCGGCGTGCTGATCAACAGAAGCTCGTCGGAATCACCGATGGCATCGTTCGCTTGTTTGGTAGCACCAGTGCGCCGGTCCGGGCATTAAGAAACCTGGGTATGCTGGGCTTCGATCTGGTGCCCGGCGTGCGATCGCTTTTTGCCAGGCACATGATGGGCCTTACCGGGCGGCTGCCCAGATTGTCCCGCGGGGTTCCGCTCGAGTGAATCGTCCGTTCGAAATCGTCGTCGTCGGTGCCGGCATCACGGGATTGACCGTCGCTGCACTGCTGGCACACAGCAGGCACTGTGACCAGATGAACATCACTGTCGTCGATGCCGGCAAGAGACCGACGTTTGATCGTTCGAATGACATTGCCTTGCGCGTATCTGCGATCGCATCGGGATCTGCCGACATTCTTGCATCGATCGATGTCTGGAAAAGCATTGAAGCTCAGCGGGCCTGCCCATACCGCAACATGCGCGTCTGGGACGCATGCGGTTACGCGGACGGTCCGGATACGCTGCGTTTCGAGGCAGCCGAGTTTGCCGTGGCCGAACTCGGCTTCATTGTCGAAAATAAGCTGATACAGAGCATGCTTCTGCAAGGCCTGGATTCGCTGGGTCAGCCGGTCGATTATGAGACGCCGATACGGTCCCTCGTGCGATCGGACAACCGCTTCTGCGTTGAAGTCGCAGATGGCAGATCACTGACCGCCGATCTCGTTGTGGGTGCCGACGGCGCGAGCTCATTGGTTCGGAAAAGCGCTGATATTTCTATCGATGCCTGGCGGTATCCACAGGCGGCGTTCGTAACGCATGTGCGCCCGGAGAGGAGTCACCAGTACACGGCATGGCAGCGATTCCTGCCAAGCGGACCGGTTGCGC
>JAPUKV010000059.1 GCA_027295475.1 Pseudomonadota bacterium | reverse complement strand
CAGCCAGGACCAGCGCCGCCCAGTCCAGGTCGATATCCTCTTCAGGGGACCGGGCTACGGCAGCAAACTGCCGACATGCCTCCACTGATTACATGGGACACTCCGCGCCCGACTACCGGGCATCAGGTGGAGCTGGTGTTGGAGGCGGCGGCGGCGCCTTCTGCGGTATCTCGACGCTGACATCTACGCGGGCAGCGGCGGCTGCGGCAGGTGCCGCAGGCTGGGCGGCCGGGGTTTCGGCGGCCGCAGCCACCGCTGCTGCCTGTTCTGCTTTTGCCAGTTGCGCAGCAACCTGCTGACTGGCAGGAATGACCATGGTTTTTTCGAATTCGTCTTGCTCGGCCTGATGGGTCTGTTGATCGGAGAAACGCAGCTGATGATGACCGACCGTGATGACATCGCCATGTTGCAATGCATGTTTCTTGATCAGCTTGCCATTGACGTAGGTGCCGTTGGTACTGTTCAGATCCTCGAGAAAGGAATCGTTCAAGATATTAATGATCAGGGAGTGGTGACCACTGACGGCCGGATTATCGATCCGTACATCGTTGTCCGGAAGGCGGCCAATCGTGTATCGCTCTTTGGACATGTTGTACTCAGCCAGGACCTGGCTATCCAAACTCAGGATTAAACGTGCCATTTCAGTATTGTCGCTCTAAGTGCATCAGAATATGTCGCAAAGTATCTACCTTGATCCTTTGCCTCCCTAGGACCGGAACAGGCTCGCCAGTTTTGCCAGCAGGCTCTTTTTCGCCGCGAACGATTCCAGAACCTGGGTCAGCATCACCGACACGTTATCTCGCCCTCCATGATCGTTGGCGAGTTTCACAAGCTGTTGACCAACCACATCAAGGCTAGCATTAAACGTGCTGATAGTTAAGTGAATATCTTCATCTTCCACCATGTCAGGCAGGCCGTCGGAACAGAGCAGATAGATGTCATCCGGCAGCACATCGAATTCCTGTACTTCGACCTCGACCGTCGGTTCCACGCCTAATGCGCGGGTCACATAGTTGCGGTTTGTCGATCGCTGCGCCTCTTCCTCGGAATAGAAGCCCCGGTCCACCAGTTCCTGCAATAACGAATGATCAAGGGTCAACTGCTCGAACTGCTCATTGCGTAGCCGGTAGGCCCGGGAATCGCCAACGTGGGCGATCGAGATCGTATTGTCGTAAAACATCGCGGCCACGAGGGTCGTGCCCATGCCTTCACAATGTGTCTGGCTCTGGGCTGTCTGGAATATGATCTTATTGGCTCTCGATACGGCATCCCGCAGCACGATCGTCTGCCGCATCAGGCCGGATGTCGGGTCGCGATCGTTTCTGTCCTCGCGGGTAGCGCCTTCGGCTGCCAGCTCCGTAATCGTCTGTACGGCGATTTCGCTGGCTACCTCACCCGCATTGTATCCTCCCATCCCGTCGGCCAGCACCATGAGCCCCATATCGGCATCTGAGCCGATGGCATCCTCATTATGATCCCGCACCATCCCGACATCGGTGATCTCAGCGAATTTTATTTTTCCACTCAGGCTCATGTGATCGCTCTGGACTCCGCTTCAGGACGCATATTTAGCACAATTGCGCAGCGCAATGGCCATTTCGCCGCCATTGGCGAACCGTTGTTCCGGGCGCTTTGCGAGCGCCTTGAAAAGTACTGCGTCCACAGCTGGTGGGACGCCCGGTCGCCGATTCGACACCGGAGCCGGATCTTCCGTGGTAATCCTGGTCATCAAGACTGCAATATTGCTGGCCTTGAAAGGAACCTCCCCAACCAACAGCTCATATAGCGTAACACCAAGGGAGAACAAGTCCGAGTGACCAGTCAGTTCTTCCGCATTGAGTTGCTCCGGCGACATATACATGGGAGTCCCAAGGACAATACCGGTCTTGGTGCGGTTATTGTTGGTTATTCGTGCGACACCAAAATCACTGATTTTCAACCGGTCGTCCCGGAGACTGTACAGGATGTTTGCCGGCTTGATGTCCCGATGAATGACCCCCTGGTTGTGTGCGTAGTCAAGCCCATCGGCCGTTCTCGCACAAAGCTCGAGCGCCTTGTTCGGCGCCAGCAGTTTCTTGGGGTCGGTGTATGCTGCCAGGGAATTCCCCTGCATATATTCCATGGCGATATAGGCAAGGTGTTTGTCTTCGCCACAATCGTATACGGTAATAATGTTGGGATGCGTTAGGCGTCCGGCCGATTCAGCCTCGCGGAAAAAACGCAGCCGTGCTTCTTCAAGCTCTTCGTCTTCGAATTCTTTCTCGATCGGAATTACCTTTAACGCGATCGGACGATTGATGCGTGGATCACGCGCGAGATACACGGCGCCCATTGCCCCTTTACCGATCCTTTTCTCGATGACATAGCGACCCAATCGCTGCGGGGTTCCGTTGGTTGTTGTATTCATCGAAAATTTGTTCGGTGCACTGGTACTGCTGTGGGTTCCCTTCATCCACTCGAGCACGGCTTCGGCGCGTTCCGGCTTGGCCTGTTCCTCGAATGCCAGCGACAATTTGTACAAGACATGGGCGACCGATTCGTTCGGTTCGCAGCGACGGAATTCCGCGAAGGCTGGTTCCAGTCTGCCAGCCGTCAAGAAGTCGCTGCCTTTCTTGAAGGCATTAAAGGATGCCTTCTTCACACCGCTGGCCAGCCACCAGCTGAGAATTCCGGCGCCCAGGAACATAAACACAGGGCGTCCGAGATCCACGCGCACGCGACCGATTAGCAGGAACATCGCCTCGATGAGAATCAATGCAGCGATAGCGATTGTCACGACCAGCAGGATTTCGCGGCGTTTCCGGCCGGGAAGTAACAGCGTAGCAGCAACCGCCAGCAGTGCGGGTACCAGCCATTGCAGGGCGCTTACCCACGTCGGTGCAATTACGGTCTGATCCTGTTCGATGTTGGCGAGCAGGGTGGCCGTGATTTCCGAATGGGTGACGAACTGCCGTGATGGCAGCATCGCGGCTGCACCAACCAATGGTGGTGCCGAATCAAGGAACACCGTCTTGCCGGTGAGTTGACTGCCTTGAAAGTCTGGTGCGAGGACTTCCTCTGCGCTGAGCCGGTCAATCGGATTGTAGTTCGTCAGGTAGATTGTGATATCGGCGGTCGAGATCTGCGGATCAATCGCGAAGTTCTGATCATGCAGCGCCACCGACAATGGCAATGATGGCGACATGATGCCGCCTTGCAGATGCCACAGGCTGGACCGTCGAAGTACGTCGTCCGAGTCAGGTTGCAGACTGAGGATACCCGTTGTCGTGACCCAATCAGCCAGCTGATGATCAGACGGTGTAAATACAGGCACACCGGTTGCCAATGTAACGGCCCAACCCGGAAGCTCGGCTTCACTCCCCATTTCGGGCCCCTGCGAAATTATGATCCGCGCGGCATTGTGAATGTTTAAGACTTTCAGGATGCGCCCAAACTCGGCGCTCACTTCGTCCGCAGATTTTTTCGACGGATTGACGCTGACGATAAGGCCGTTCTCCAACGGCGCATTTCTTACATGGGTTGCAAACTGGTCAAACAGGAATCGGTCAGCCCCCAGGAACCACGGCGCAGCAGGCCCATAGATCAGGACCAGCAATACGCTGACAAAACTCAGGACGACCAGGCGGTCGCGATATTCTTTTCGTTTCTTTTCCAAGTCGGGTTTCTCTACATAACGCGGCAAGTATAGAAAATAGCAATAGTTATTAGTGAGATACGGTTTGCAGTTTTGGTGCCGTATCAGCCTTCATGGCGGTGCTATGATCGGCTTCCATTGCCGCAAAATCGGAGATTTCCTTTCCATATATGGGATTTCTCGACCGGCAATCGGATTCGGGTCTGATTCGGGGAATTTGTCGGTGCCGCGAGCGAAAACTGCGTACGTCTGCACGGAATGTGGCGCCCACAGCGTAAAATGGCAGGGTCAGTGCCCGGATTGCGGTGCCTGGAATGCCCTGAGCCAGACCAGGGTAGCCAGCGGGACAGTGGATCGGCGCGTGGGCCCGGAACCCTCGGCCCTCGGGGCGCTGACTGAGGACTTGGGGCTGCGCTATGCAACCGGCTTCGACGAGTTCGACCGGGTGCTCGGTGGCGGGTTGGTACCGGGCTCTGTGGTGTTGCTCGGTGGTGACCCGGGCGTCGGCAAGTCCACTTTGCTGCAACAGGTCGCGGCACAGCTGCCCGAGACGCTCAATACCTGTTACACGACTGGCGAGGAGTCATTGCGGCAAATCGCACAGCGGTCGCAGCGGCTTGGGCTCGATAATCCGGCGCTCAGACTGCTGGCCGATACTTCGCTCGAAAACATTCTTGATCAGGCCTCGGCGGGACAGACTCGGGTACTGGTTATCGATTCTATCCAGACGATGTCGACCTCTGATCTGCCCTCGGCGCCTGGCTCAGTGGCACAACTTCGGGAATGTGTCGCCCGTGTCGTCCAGTTTGCGAAGCAGCAGGAAGTTGCCGTATTCCTGATCGGCCATGTGACCAAGGAAGGTGCAATTGCAGGACCGCGCGTCGTTGAGCACATGGTGGATACTGTCTTGTATTTCGAGTCCGATCCGGCCAGTCGCTACACCATTGTTCGCGCCGTCAAAAACCGCTTCGGCGCCAGCAGTGAAATGGGTGTATTCGCGATGACCGAAGCCGGATTTCGCGAAGTCAAAAATCCTTCGGCAATATTTTTGTCGAGAGACGACGGCGGGGCGCCGGGAAGTATTGTTTCAGTGGCCTGGGAAGGCAGCCGCCCATTGCTGGCCGAAATTCAGGCACTGGTGGCGGATGCCAACAGTAATTACCCGCGGCGACTCGCACAGGGCATCGATCAAAACAGGCTCGCGTTGCTCGTGGCCGTGTTGCAGCGACACGGGGGTATCGCGCTCTCGGGCGAAGACATTTTCGTCAACGTTGTAGGTGGCCTGCGAATTGGGGAAACAACTGCCGATCTGCCGACATTGCTGGCGATCGTTTCCAGTTTTCGCGACCGGCCTTGCCCGCAGAAGCTGCTGGCATTTGGAGAGATTGGACTTGCCGGCGAGGTACGGCCGGTCAGGTTCGGCACCGAGAGGATCTCGGAGGCTGCCAAGCAGGGATTCACGCACGCGATCGTGCCGGCCGCGAATGTGCCGAGAAAAATGATAAACGGAATTGAGATTATCGGCGTGCGGAAGTTTGCCGAAGCGTTGACCGAGGTATTTAATTGATTCGCCCGGTGGGCCGGGCTCCTACGAGACGAATCTACGATTCTTGACCTGGGAACTCGCCCTTTTGGACATGGATGTCGGTATATCGCGGAGCACATGGATGAGCGAGCGACAAACATGGTCAACCGGTGCTTTCCGCTTTTGACGTAGGAGCCCGCCTGAGCGGGCAATAACCAACGTTAATTGGTGGTTTCCGTGGAGTCGTTGAGATAAATCCGGGCTAGTTGCACCCGGTTCTCGCGCGTCTCGATGATTTCGATCGGATAACCCTCGACATTCAGTCCGGTTCCCGACTCGGGAATCGTTTCCAGGTATTCGAGAATCAAGCCGTTCAGGGTC
>JAPUKV010000058.1 GCA_027295475.1 Pseudomonadota bacterium | reverse complement strand
TGGCTTTTGCCGGAGCTTGCCGCGAGATCTCAGCAAATAGTGGCCGGTGTCGAACCGGCGCCATCCATGCTCCATGGAACCTACTCGGTCCTGGAGCTATCAAAGCTCCTGCTGCTCCTCTATCTGGGCTTCAGATCCCTGCAAGCAACAGAGCCAGCCCATACATTGCAGGATCAATAAGAACACGGTTCGCAAATATGCCTTTGATGATTCTGTCCGTCTTCGTTCAGATTGCACTGATTGTTCATGCGGTCCGGACGGGCCGGCCTCCTTACTGGATATTCATCATCCTGCTGGCCCCGGGCATTGGCTCCCTCGCTTATTTTATTATTGAGCTCCTGCCTGAGCTCACGGGCAACCACCGGGCGCGACGAGCGTACCGCGGCATCCGGAAGACCCTCGATCCCGGTGCAGAACTGCGCCAACGCCAAAGAGAGCACCGGCTCTCCGGCAGTGTGGACGCCGCGCGTCACCTTGCCAGCGAGCTCATCGCCAGCGGCAATTTTGCGGAAGCCATTGAGCACTATAAAAAAGCATTGACCGGCCTGTACGAAGACGATCCCGACTTGCTGCTGGGACTCGCCCAGGCCCAGTTCGCCAACAAGGATTACGAACAATCGAAGCAAACGCTCGAGGGGCTGATCCAAAAGAACCCCGACTTCAGGTCTCCCGACGGACATTTGCTATACGCCCGTGCCGCAGAACAGTGCGAAGACCTGGCGCTGGCAGAAACCGAATACAAGGCAATTGCGGCATATTACGCCGGCGCCGAAGCAAAAGTTCGCTACGCCGCATTACTTGAACGAGTCGGCAAAAATGACGATGCGCTGGAGGCCTACGAAGATATTGTCAACATCGCGGAACTCGCGCCCAGGCATTACCGCAAAGCGCAAAAACGATGGATCTCGCAGGCAGGGGACGCTGTAAGCCGCCTCAGAAAATAGGCAGTGTGGATCAGGCCTGAGCGCCTGGTCGTGCTGACACGAGCTGATACCAGCGACGAAGGTCTGCCATTGTGTCGTCAATTGCAATCCTGGACCATGCCGCAAAATCGCATGCAACAAACGCTGAAATATCAGCCATCGTAAAAATGTCGCCGACGATGTACTCCCTGCCCTGCAACTGGCGATCCAGTTTGCCCATGAACAACTCGAATCGCCGTCGGCCACGATCCACGAGCTCAGGTATCTGCTCATAATCGTCAGGCCCGGTCAGGGCGCGTCCTTGCATGCCTTTGGCGCGGTTGCGGAAGGTTTCTGCCAGTGCTGCCAATCCATTGAATTCGATTTTGGTATTCCACATCGCCACGAGCGCACGCTCGGTGGCGCTACCGCCCAATAGTGCCGGCTCGCGAAATTTCTCCTCGAGGTAATGACAGATTGCGAACACTTCAGTCAGATGAGTGCCATCGTCCAGCTCAAGCACGGGAACCGTGCAATCCGGATTGATCTTCCTGAACGCGGCGCCGAGTTGTTCGCCGCCGGCAAGATCGACCTGGACGGTCGGTATTTCAATGCCCTTTTCCGCCATAAAGATGCGGACACGTCGAGGACTCGGGGCCGTCTTGCAGTCGTAGAACTTCACTTTTGGGTTCCAGCTCGCCTGTCAGGACGGGCTCAAGCGTTTTATCTTTCTTTGGCTGCGGCCGCGATCGACGCGGCGTTCTGTCCAAACAATACCTTGCTTGCTTCTTCGTCGGTCAGGTCCGGCTTGCGCCAGTCATTACCAAGGTCTGCGCCGCGCTGCACGGCAGGCCTGGCTTTGATTACATCGAACCAGCGCCTGAGATTATCGAACTGGTCGAGATCTGCACCCAGGCGCTGGTACGACATGACCCAGGGAAACGAGGCGATATCGGCTATCGAGTAGTCGCCGGCCAGATACTCCCGGTCCTCAAGACGCGTATTCATGACGCCGAGCAGCCTGTCGTATTCATTCTCATATCGCTGCTGCGCGTATGGCACGGGCTCCGGTGCATAGTTCACGAAGTGGCTCAATTGCCCTGCCATCGGCCCGAGATTTCCCATCTGCCAGAACAACCATTGCATTACCTCGTAACGGCCATGCAGATCCGCCGGCATGAACCGGCCTGTCTTCTCCGCAAGATAAGCGAGAATCGCCCCGGATTCGAACAGCGAAATCGAGGCCTCATGATCGACTATGGCGGGGATTCGGTTGTTCGGGCTGATCCGCAGGAACTCCGCAGAGAACTGCTCGCCCCGCCCGATATTGACGGGAACGGTGTTATAGGAAAGACCGCATTCCTCGAGCATGATCGATGCTTTCTTGCCGTTCGGTGTGGGCCAGTAGTACAAATCGATCATGGTTTCCTCGGACAATCGCAAATCGATCGCCTGCCAAAGTATCAGTATTTCCCGCTTGGCACTAGAATATCGCCGTCAGCGCGAGTTGCCTGACTAACTTTCTCGGGAAACCAGGTTTTGATATCGCTTGATAAATATGCGTCCCATTTCGCAGGCGCGGGCTCCCTGCTGCTATTTGTCGCCTCAGCTGCTTATGGACAGGGGCAGGATGCAGCCGAACAACAAGACGACGAATTATCGATGATCACGGTCGTCGGCCGCCGCGTAGCAAATGAGTTCCCAGCCAGCACTTACGATTCGGTGGCGACCTTGCTCCGCTATGATCCTCAATTGGATCTCCAGTCCAGAGGGCTGGCAGAGAGCCAGGCTGACATTTCTGTTCGTGGCGGCTTGTTTGAAAATACCGGCTTCAAGGTCGGTGCGGTTACTATCTTTGACCCCCAGACCGGGCACTATTTCGCAGACTTACCCGTTGATCCGTCCGCGATGTCTTCACCGGAGCTGTTGACCGGCATTGACAATTCTATTAATGGCTTCAACTCGGCGATCGCGACAGTCAACTACAAGTTTGGAGAGTTAGTTGACCATCGTGAGATAGCGCTCGGCATCGGCAGCGATGAACTTCGATTCGGCAGGATGCGCATTGGTCAGGTTTTGCGGGAATCCGGACAATCAGCGGTCGGCGTTGAGTTTTCCTACTCCGGCTCTCAGGGCGATGGCAGCCTCCCGAATGGCGATTATGATTTCGAGCGTTTTTTCGCCCGGGTACAGCACCGCGATGCCGACAGCCAGACAGACCTTATCATTGCCTATCAGGACAAATTCTACGGTTGGCCAGGGGCGTATACGGGTTTTTCCTCATTGGCGGAAACCGACCATACAAAGACCAAGCTGCTGATCTTGAATCATCTCCGAAACTACTCGAGTGACACCTGGTGGGAACTCGGCGCGGTTTATCGGCAGTTGACGGACGATTATGATTTTGATCGAACCACAACAGAGTCCGGAGTACCCGGTTCTTTCGAGCATGAAACCGAGGCTTATGCCGTCGGCATTCAGGGCGCTTTGCGCGTTGGCGAATGGCAGTGGCGTTACGGAGGTCAGATAACTGCTGACGAGTTGGTGCGATCGACAGACCTGACCAATGGCCGATTCAATTCGCGCAGTTACACCACTATCAGCATTGTGCCGACGCGATATTGGACAACTGGCAGCGGCAACCTGGTGAGGCTGCGGGTCGGCGCTACGGCCGATTTGTCGAACCGAGATAGCAATGCGTTGTTGCCCCTCATCGGCTTGTCATTTGAACAATTCGTCGCTGGCGGAACAAACATATATCAGATCGAGTATTCGGCAGCCTCCCAAGTCCCGGGCTATACAGTCCTTAACTCTCCCGAGTCGGGCCTGTTCGGAGGCAACCCAAATCTCGGTCGTGAACGGGCTAATTCACTTGAGTTCACGGTGAAACGAGAAACTCGGGCATCACAAGGCAGCGCCACCGTGTTTGTCCGAAGAGATAAGAGATTGGTGGACTGGACCTTCCTGAGCGGAGCACCGTTCGCGCGGCAGGCAAACGCTGTTGACCTTGATGTGGTTGGTTTCGAGTTGCTTTGGGCCCATCGCTGGTCGAATGTTTTTTGGACTGCAGGCTACGTGTATCTGGACAAGGACGCGGATTACGGTACCGCGGCAGTGGACGCGAGTTTCTATGCCCTGAACTTCGCAAAGCACCGTCTGGCAACAGGACTGATCTATCGCGCGAATGATCGCCTGGAGTTCCGACTGGATGGCGAACTGCGCAAGCAGGAGGAAAACGTGCTGCG
>JAPUKV010000057.1 GCA_027295475.1 Pseudomonadota bacterium | reverse complement strand
TCCGATTCGACTACGACGAACTCAACCAGCCTAACGACATCGATGTAAGCAACGCGGTTGAACTGATGACGGAACTCTATTCCGCTGCGGACCAGAAAAGAATTTGGGCGATCAGGAGCACGAGTGCGGGTTCTGACTCCGCAGAAGAATTCGTCGATGTCCACGCAGCGAAAATTGTAGCGCAGCTTCAGAAAGACGCCTTGATACACTAGTTATCGGAAAAACTGCCGTATCGAACTCTAAACGCCTCACCCGACGACCCGGGCCCCGGCCCCGTATTCCTGCGTATAAGTAAAAATACGGCTATTGAACGTAAACGAAGTGAGCGAACATTCATTATAACTATGAGGAGAGAAATCATGCAACGATGGCATTTATTGATCCTCGTCCTGACCCTGAGTGGTTGCGCTGGCTCGTCGGGAGACGTGGCTGACGAATCTCTGGGAGCACCCGAGAAAGTGTGTGTGAATGTGCGAAACATCACTTCATTTGATGCTATTGATGACCGGCACATATATATCAAAGCCCGTGGTGAAGTGAAGCATTTTCTATTCACGATGCATGGCGGATGCACCGGACTGCGCAGCGCACAAACGATCGCTGTGAGAGATACAATGAGCCGCGTGTGTTCCAATAGTTTCGGTGAGGTCGTTTACCGCCAAATGGGCAGAGGTTCGGATTCCTGCCGCATTCGAACTATCGAAGCGGTCTCGGACAAAGACGATGCCAGGGGCCTGGTGGAGGATCGAAAGCGCGAAAAACGGGAAGCGCAGTCTGAAAGCGATTAGTGGTGCTCATCGAGACCCCATCTGACAAGCAGCGTCAGATTTGCTTACAGCCAACAGGCCGCTCCTCGAGCGAAAGTAGCCATTTTCAGCCAGCAAATTGTTGACCTCTCAATGAGCCTGACTGAAGCGATGATTTTGACGACGTTAACTGTCACCATCGGTTTTGTTGGCGATTAAGAAATAGCAACATAGGAAACGATTGAAATAATTAGAACTGTTAGGGTTAAGTCAAAGAAAGAGAAGCTTTGATGAAATCCAGCACGCAAAAATCTTATCATGAGCGCATCGAACGAGTCGTTGCGTTCTTAAGCGAACAGGTTGACAACAATCCCTCATTGGAGACTCTGGCCGATGTGGCGGCTATCTCACCCTTCCATTTCCACCGGGTGTATCGTGCCGTCACAGGAGAAACTCCTTCTGGAACGGTTCGCCGCTTAAGACTGGCCAAGGCATGTTTTTTGTTAAAGGACGCCAGGAAGCCTGTTACTCAAGTGGCTTTCGATGTTGGATATGATTCCCCACAAAGCTTTGCCAAGGCCTTTCGGTCCGGGACTGGGTTCAGCCCCACCGAGATAAGAAAGCGTCCGACGACCCTGAACGAGGTTATGACGCTTCTCTCTAGTCCGGAGGCGGTGCCCAAACGAGAAGTCCGAAATATTGAGGTAAAAATCGTCTCCGTTGACCCGTTCAAGGTTATCGCCAGCCGCCATCTCGGCCCACATAAGGGGTTGTTTAAGGCTTACGGTGAGCTTTTTGATTGGGCGGAAAAAGCCGGTTTGGTGGAAAGTTTCAAAGGCATTTACGGTATCCCCATCGATGACCCCAGGGGTATGCCTGAAAAGGAATGCCGTTTTGACTGCTGCTTTGATTTCGGTCCCGATGCAACCGCAGGAGGCGGTTTCCGGGAAGACAATTTGGGCGGGGGTATTTTTGCTGTTGCCCGTCATCTTGGCCCTTATGACGGGTTGGAAGACAAATATGATTGTCTTTATGGGCCATGGCTGAATGCATCTGGGTATTCGTTGCGCGAGCGGTTATTTTTCCTTCATTATTTACAAGACCCAGACACTGTTCCGCCCGAAGAGTACGAGACCGATATTTATATCCCTATTGAAAAGGCAGCCTAGACGAGGGCGGTATGCACACCAAATTGAGAAATTTTTCAAATTTTATTTTTTTGACACTTGTCTTCCTGTGCCCAACAAAAATCACCCTCGCCGAAGATAAAAGCGAGGAAACTCAACAGGTCATCCTGGCATTGTTTGCAGCGTTCAACCGCCATGATACTGAAGCGCTGGTAGAGCTTTATTCTGAAGCTGCACGAATTCGCTCCCCTGGGGATATCGAGCCTCGAATTGGACGAGAGGTTGTCCGTGAAATTTACGCTGGTCATTTTGAAAATATTCCGGGTGTCCATGATGCGGTTCAAAATATTATTGTTGAAGGAGACCAGGGGTCGGTGGAATTTATCGCCAGTTGGGACCAGCCGACTGATGACGATCCAAATGCCCGGGGAAACCTGAGGATTGCATCGTTCATCACCGTCAAAAATGGCAAGATTACTCAAGATATAACTTATTTCGACCGGCTGGAATTAGCGGAGAAAATGGATATTGGCGTCGGAGAATAAGACCTAAGTACATGCCGTCAGCACCACTCGGACAAATTGTGGAATTTTGATAAGAGAGTACTGATGAATCCCGTTTATGCACTTGGGTCTTGGGGCGGAACGAGCAAATTCACATGCCGATAATCGCCACCAACAATAACGTCGCCCAACTCACCTTCGGCGTTGCAGTTAACGGTCTCTATCGTTTCTTTGCTACGCATGCTGATTCCACATGACGAGCTCTGCTGCTGCGAGGTCTTCCAGCGCCGAGCCAACTGACTTAAACAAGGTTATTGCTTCGCCCGATGAACGCCCCTGACACTTTCCCCGGGCGAGTTCGGACAGATCGCCGACAATGTCCGCTTCTTTCATCGCTCCTTCTTCTATTGCCTGCAGAATATCACCGGCCTCCGATAACGCACCGCTGTATGTATCGACAAACACCTCGGCGCGCGAAACTGCCTCGCCATCTGCTTCGCGCATGTCTTGCCTGAAGGCGCCGACCAGGTCCAGATGCTGTCCGTCTTGCAGCCACTCGCCCCTTATTACTGGTTCGATAGAAAGCGTCGCGCAGGAGATAATGTCGGCCTCTCGCACCGCTGCTTCGAGATCAGTCACAGGCTCAATCGAAAAAGACGCCACCGAAAAGTTTTCCACCACCTTTCTTGCCGCCTGCTCGCGCCGACCCCAGATCAGGACTCTGTCTATGTCCCTCGAAGTCGCGTGTGCCGCCACCATATGCGGCGCGAGTTGGCCTGTGCCGACCATCAGCAGTGTTTTCGAATTGCCTCGTGACAGGTAACTTGCTGCAAGGGCCGATGCCGCAGCCGTACGTCGCAGCGTGAGCTCCGTGCCATCGAGCACTGCGAGAGGAACACCTGTTGTGGCGTCCATCAGGAAGTAGCTTGCATTGACCGCTGACAACGCATGTCGAGAATTATCCGGAAACACGGTGGCGATTTTGACGCCGAGCCTACCGCCTGTCTGCCAGCACGGCATGAGTAACAGCGTACCGTCCGCGCTATCTGTCACTTCGACCGGGTAGTGGGATCGATCCGGAATATTTGCCCCGGTCTTAAACGCTGCATCGAGTGCGTCGATTAAGGCATCGTAGGGTAGTGCTTCGGCGACGCTTTCCGCGTTGAGAATTATCATTATTGTCAGCTATTCGACCCGGCATAGATTTATCGTGCTGCAGCGCAATCTTACCGTCCCAGCCCATACGAACAAAATCGGGCGCCCGCCACCCTGATAATCGATGACGCTTAAGCGAAAACCGAGCCTACCCGTAGTGCTCGCCGTGGTGATGGGTGACATGATCGGTTCAGGCATTTTCTTCACGCCGGGCGAGTGTCGGCGCGAGTCTAATGACAGGCGCCTCGCTATCGGCCGGTATCATTCAGCGCGCAGGCACTAACTGAGGGCAAGAAAAACGTGTCGGACTTAAATTTCCCGGGAATAAATAAATCTGACACCTTTTTTGATCCCCGCGTGGGTAGGTTATAGTGCCGATAAGGGTAGGGGAGAACAGACATGATGTGGCTTTGCGTTGGTGTGCTGCTTTGGATGGTCGTGCATTTCATCCCGAGTGTGGCGCCGGGGTTACGAGCCACGCTGGTCAAGCACGTCGGCGAAAATCCCTACAAGGGTATCTTTGCTCTCACGCTTGTTTTGTTCATCGTGCTAATGGTTATCGGCTGGCGCTCCACGACGCCGGAAATCATATATGTGCCTCCGGCCTGGGCCCCTCCGCTCACATCGATGTTGATGCTGATTGCTGTTTTGTTATTCGGCGCTGCCCATCAGCCCACCCGAATCAGGAAATTCATCCGGCACCCTCAGTTGACCGGCATGGTCGTGTGGTCTCTGAGCCACCTGCTTGCGAACGGCGATTCCCGCTCTCTCGTGCTGTTTGGTGGGCTGGGTTTGTGGGCATTGATCGAAATGCCGTTGATCAGCCGACGGGAAGGCGCCTGGGCAAGACCTTACGGTCCGGCGCTCTCGGTCGAGATCAGGAGCATATTAATCAGCGTCGTGATCTTTTTCGTGCTTTTTTTCCTGCACCCGTACTTCGCTGGCGTCTCGCCTATCCCGCGCTAACTCGAGGGATTGTTGTCTGGTTTCAGCGCCTCGGCTCGACGCGTGGTGCTATTCAACCGTAACCGACTTTGCGAGGTTCCTCGGCTGATCGATGTCCGTACCTTTCAGCACGGCCACATGATAGGCGAGTAGCTGCAGCGGAATCGTATAAATAATTGGCGCCTGAAAGTCCTGAATCACAACGGGCATTCTCATCGTGTGGATGCCGACCCGGTCGCCGAATTGAACCCTCGGGTCTGCGAACACATACAGCTCTCCGCCGCGTGCCCGTACTTCCTGCAGGTTGCTTTTGAGTTTCTCCAGGAGCTCGTCATCCGGCGCCACCGCGATGACCGGCATGTCCTCGTCAACGAGCGCTAATGGCCCGTGCTTTAACTCCCCGGCCGCATACGCTTCGGCATGAATATACGAGATCTCCTTGAGCTTCAGCGCGCCCTCCATCGCAACAGGATTCTGCACGCCCCGGCCGACAAACAGCGCGTGATGCTTGTCCACGAAATGTTGGGCCAGGGACTCTATCGCATTATCCAGCGTCAGGACCTGTTCAATGAGCCCGGGAATTTCCGCGAGCTGGGCAACGAGAATGCGTTCCTGCTTTTCCTCGAGGCCGTTGCGGCGGGCGAGCGCGATGGTCAACAGTGAAAGGGCTGCCAGCTGAGTCGTAAACGCCTTCGTCGATGCCACACCAATCTCCGGTCCCGCACGCGTCATCATCACGAGTTCCGATTCACGCACCAGCGAACTCTCGGGTACGTTGCATATTGCCAGCGTGGAGATGTAATCGATTTCCTTTGCCAATCGTAGTGCCGCCAGCGTATCGGCCGTTTCACCGGACTGACTTATCGTTATGAATAGAGTGCCTGCCGGTACGACGGGCGAGCGATATCGATATTCGCTGGCTATCTCGACGTTACAGGGCAACCTGCACAGTTGTTCAATCCAGTAACGTGCTATCAATCCCGCGTGGTAACTGGTGCCACAGGCGACAATATGCACGCCGCGCGTCTTGTCGAGCACCTTATTGGCCTTCGCTCCGAAAGCCGTGTCCAGCACTTTGCCGTTTGCGATGCGTTCATCGAGCGTGCGCGAGACTGCGGCAGCCTGCTCGTGAATTTCTTTTTGCATGTAGTGCCGGAACTTGCCGCGTTCGGCGGCATCGGCCGACAGCTCGCTTTCCTTGACGGGCCGTGCGACCTCCTTACCATCGCTGTCAAAAATCGTCACCTCTTCCCGGCGCACGACGGCCACGTCTCCCTCGCCGAGGAACATGAACTTCCGTGTCACCGGCAGCAGGGCGGCAACATCAGATGCGACGAAGTTCTCACCTATCCCCAAACCGACGACAACCGGACAACCCACTCGCGCCAATACAAGTGTCCCCGGATCGTCCGCGCTCAGGACCGCGAGTGCGTAAGCGCCTTCCAGTTCGGCAACGGTCGCCCGAACCGCTGCCAGAAAATCCTTTGACTCTTTCAGGTGAAGCTGAATGCGGTGTGCGATGACTTCCGTATCGGTCTCGGATTCGAACTTGAAACCAGACTGTTTCAGCTCCTCGCGCAGTTCTTCATAGTTCTCGATGATGCCGTTGTGAACAACGGCAACCGTCTGCCCCGACATGTGCGGGTGCGCATTATTTTCGCTCGGGGCACCATGTGTCGCCCAGCGCGTGTGCGAGATGCCGGTTGTGCCCTGGAGCGGTGCTTCGTCGAGCGCCTGTTGCAATTCCTGCACTTTGCCGAGACGGCGAATCCGCTTAAGGGTCTTGCCGTCCAGAATCGCGATACCCGCCGAGTCGTAACCGCGATACTCGAGCCGGCGCAGGCCCTCCATCAGTATCGGGACGACATTTCTCTCGGCAACAGCACCGACGATTCCACACATGGATGCGCTCTTCCTGAATCTGTTATTGACTAAGTCTGATTGTCTCAGCTTTCGCGGCCGGCCAGAGTGCATGAATTCGCATAATTCGGCAAGTAGCATCCGGGGCGTTGCCAGGAAATAGATAACCCATTGAAAACCATGATCTTTTAGCTCTTCTTTTTCGGGCGCTTCCAACCGGGCACGGTCACCTGTTTGGCGCGCTCGATGGTCAGTTCGTCGGCCGGTGCGAACTTTGAGATGGTCGAGCCAGCACCGATGGTGGCTCCCGCGCCGACATCCACCGGCGCCACCAACTCTACGCCGGAGCCGATGAATACATTGTCACCGATGGTCGTGCGATGTTTGTTCGCGCCATCGTAGTTACAGGTGATCGTGCCGGCCCCCACGTTGACGCCTTTGCCGATATCCGTATCGCCGATGTAGGTCAGGTGATTAACCTTGCTGCCGCTCGCGATCGTGCTCTTTTTAATTTCGACGAAATTGCCTACCTTTACATTATCAGCCAGCTCGGCTCCTGGCCTTAGCCGTGAAAAGGGACCAATCTCGCAGTCGTCGCCGGTTTTCGCGCCTTCGATATGACAATTCGGGTGCACGATCGTGCCACTACCGATCTGACTGTCGCGGACGAGATTGTTCGACTCAATCCTGACGTTGTCACCGAGCGATACTTCGCCCTCGAAAACTGCGTTCACATCAATATAGACATCCTTGCCGCAATTCAGACTGCCACGAATGTCTACTCTTGCAGGATCTGCAAAACCCACACCCTGCGTCATCAGTTCGTCGACGAGTCTCGCCTGCAACGCACGCTCCGCTTCCGCCAGTTGCTTCTTGTCATTGATACCCATTACTTCCACCCAACTATCGGCTTTGACGCCGTGCACGATACAACCATCGGCTACGGCAAGGCTGATTATGTCTGTCAGATAATACTCTCCCTGATTATTGCGGTTATCCAGCCCGTCGAGCCAGCCCTTGAGTCGCCCGGCAGGACAGACCATAACACCGGAATTGATTTCAGTGACCGCCCGTTCCTCATCCGTTGCCTCCTTTTCCTCGACATTGCGGACCACGTTCCCGCCTTCCCGAATGATGCGCCCGTAACCGCAAGGATCTTCCATGTCTACGGTCAGTACAGCGACTTCGTCTACGCCGCAGGTGTCTAACATTCGGCTTAGTGTTTCCGACCGCAGCAGCGGTACATCGCCGAAAAGAATCATCACACGGTTACCGTCAGGCGTCTCGGGCATCGCCTTTTGAACAGCGTGACCGGTGCCCAGTTGCTCAGCCTGCAGTGCCCAGCGTAGCTTTTGCCCCGCGAAAGCAGCCGGCACCGCATCGCCTCCGTGGCCATAGACGACGCAGACATCATCGGCACCGACCGCCACTGACGTATCGACAACATGTTGCAGCAGGGGTCTTCCTGCCAGCGGCTGCATTACTTTCGGCAGCAGAGAATGCATGCGCTTTCCCTGACCCGCAGCGAGAACTATGATGCTAACGGCCAAATGGCCCTCCAGTATATTCGTGCATCAGGGACTGTGATTTGAAGCTTGCCTCATGGATTTTTTCGTTGCCGCTCTGGGCCATAGCGGCCTGCAGTATACCGGCAAATGCCGACATTGGATCCGGCGGCGTAAACGCCCCTGAGCAGCGGAATAAGCCATACCTGATATTGATATCCATTGACGGCTTTCGATGGGATTATCAGGACCTGTTCGAGACACCGGCGCTGGATCGCCTCGCTGCCCGTGGGGTACGGGCCGAATCGCTGCAGCCCGTATTCCCGACGCTGACGTTTCCCAATCATTACAGCATCGCCACAGGACTGTACCCTGCCAACCACGGCATCATCGCCAATGATTTTCCCGATCCCGACAGCGATGACTGGTATCTGCACAACCGTCCCAAGATCGTGCGGCAAGGCCGATGGTATGGCGGCGACCCGATATGGGTGGCCGCCGAGAGAAGCGGCATGGTCAGCGCCGCCTTTTTCTGGATCGGCACAGAAGCTGACATCAAGGGCATCAAACCGACTTACTGGCACAAATTCGACTACAACACCTCGGCCAGGCGGCGCGTCAGGCAAGTCCTGAAGTGGCTGCAGATGCCGGTCGAAACGAGGCCGCATTTCATTGCGCTTTATTTCGAGCACGTCGACGTAAATACTCATGCCAATGGCATCGGCTCCAGAGAAAGTGTCCGCGAAATCAGAAGAATAGACCGCTACCTGGGCAGGCTAATGGACGGCATCGACAAGTTGCCACATAGCAAAGAGGTCTACATAATTGTGGTATCCGATCATGGACAGTCCGGATACGACCGGGACGCGAAAATTCTCGCCCTGGATACGTTCCTGAACCTCGACGGCATATCGATTGTCGAGGGTGGTACCTACGCAAACTTATTTTTCGACGAAAAAAACCCAATTCGTGCAGGACAAATACGAGATGATATTAATGCCGTGTGGCGCCATGGCCGCGCGTGGCTGCCCGATGAAGCTCCCAAGAGCTGGCACATCAACGGAGGATCAGGTTTCCCCGATGTGATTGTTCAACCTGATCCACATTTCGCGGTGGTTTCTGGTCGAGATAAATCTCAGATTCTGAATCTCGGTAGTCACGGTTGGGTTCCATCGTTCAAGGATATGCACGGCATCTTCATTGCGGCTGGGCCGCGATTGCCGGAAGGACAAACGATCGGCATCATCGAGAGCGTGGACATATATCCATTGATGATGGAGATTCTAGAGATTCCGCTAACGACACCGATCGATGGGGATCCAGACAAGCTTACACGGTTCCTGGGCTTCAAAGGGTCGGATCCGATTTCTAAACAAGATATTATGGACGGTGCTGAATCCAAGTATTAACTAAATTTAATAATTGTAAATCAGCCCGGGAAAAATGCAGTACCTGAGGGAGGCTAAAAATGAGGGAAGCATTATTAAGAGTGATTTTGCTTAGCCTGGCTCTGGCTTTTCCCTTCGGCAGCCTGGCGCTGGCGCAAAGCCAGTCGCTGGGATCGACAATGGATGTGTTCGTTTTTCCGGCGCAGGGCCCAGGACTCCAGTCAGCAATCCAAGGACGAGGCAGCGTGTTACGAGTGGGCGGTTGGCAATACTGGTGCCGACCCGTTCTCACTGGCGAAGCAGGAGGAGGCGAATCAGTAACAGGCACAGGCGGAGATGCAGGCCGCTCAGCAGGCTGGCCGCGGCGCGGGCGCAAGTAGTGCCGTTCGCGGCGCAGCTGCTGGTGCGTTGATTGGCGAGATTGCCAATGATGATGCGAGCGAAGGCGCTGCCTGGGGTGCCGCTGCAGGTGCGATCCGCGGTCGTCGCCAGGGCAGAGCCGCACAGCAACAGGCGCAGGCACAGGCTGCGGCGCAGGCGGAGCAGCGCGAGGTAGCAACTGAACAGCAGCTTGCCAATTTCAAGAAAGCGTTCAGCGTGTGCCTTGAAGCCAAAGAATACATGGTCAAGTACTAGCGGTCGGGCATTCAGTTTCGTCATTGACGAAGCAACCGGCCACATGACTGTCGCGGTGTCGCGCGACGGACTTTCAGTAAGCGTGTTCGGTGCGTGCACGGACGCAGATATTTAGACCCGATTTTGCGCCCCGCTAGCGTCTGCCTTTGAGGTTCTGTGCGGCGCGGTAGCGGGCGCGGGCTTCGGCGAGTTCCAGGTTAGCACGGGCAAGGTCCGTCTCTTCCGATGCGCCCCGCAATGCTTCCTCAGCTGCCTGTTGTGCGGCAAGCGCTGCCGCTTCGTCGAGCTGTTCGCCTCTGAGTGCGGTGTCAGCCAGAACTGTCACCAGGTGCGGTTGAATCTCGAGCATACCGCCCGTGACATAAAAGAAGTGCTCTTTTCCTTCAGGGTCTTCGACCCGGACCTCGCCGGGCTTCAGTGCAGTCAGTAACGGCGCATGGCGTGGCGCTATGCCGACCTCACCCATGCGGGCCGGCGCATAGACCATCGCGGCGTCACCTGAGTAGATTTCACCTTCTGCTGAAACGATGTCGACGCGAATCGTGGCCATTCGATTGCTCTCGTGTTCCTGTTATAAGGTCTTGGCCTGCTCGACGGCTTCGTCGATCGAGCCTACCATGTAAAACGCCTGCTCGGGCAAGTGATCGTAATCGCCATTGACGATTCCGTTGAAGCCGCGAATTGTCTCCTGCAAGGAGACATACTTGCCGTCGGTTCCGGTGAACGTTTCTGCGACGAAGAACGGCTGCGACAGGAAACGCTGAACCTTGCGGGCGCGGGTTACCGTCAGTTTGTCGTCTTCGGACAGCTCATCCATGCCGAGAATCGCGATGATGTCCTGCAACTCCTTGTAGCGCTGCAATACCGCTTGCACACCCCGGGTGCAATCGTAGTGTTCCTGGCCGATTACGTTCGGGTCGAGGATGCGGCTCGTGGAGTCGAGCGGGTCAACCGCCGGGTATATACCGAGTTCCGAGATCTGACGAGACAAAACGAGTGTTGCGTCGAGGTGAGCAAACGTCGTTGCCGGCGACGGATCCGTCAGGTCATCTGCCGGGACGTAAATTGCCTGGAAGGATGTAATCGATCCGGTCTTGGTGGAGGTGATGCGTTCCTGAAGAACGCCCATTTCCTCAGCGAGCGTGGGCTGATAACCCACGGCTGACGGCATGCGGCCGAGCAACGCCGACACCTCGGTTCCAGCCAGGGTATATCGATAAATATTGTCGATGAACATCAAGACATCGGTGCCCTCATCGCGGAATGCCTCGGCGATAGTCAGGCCGGTCAGCCCAACCCGCAGACGGTTGCCCGGAGGCTCATTCATCTGCCCATAAACCAGCGACACCTTGTCGATAACGCCCGATTCCTTCATCTCGTGATAGAAGTCGTTACCTTCACGTGTGCGTTCACCTACGCCCGCAAATACAGAGAAACCGGCATGCTCGTGGGCGATGTTGCGGATGAGTTCCATCAGTGTGACTGTCTTGCCGACGCCTGCGCCGCCGAACAATCCGATTTTGCCGCCTTTGGCGATCGGCATGATGAGGTCGATAACCTTGATACCCGTTTCCAGCAGTTCGGTTGCCGGCGCCTGGTCTTCATAGCTTGGAGGCTTGCGGTGAATCGGAAGATGCATGTCGGCACCGATATCTCCGGCATTGTCGATCGGCCTGCCGAGCACGTCCATGATGCGGCCGAGTGTCTTTTCACCAACCGGGACCGTGATCGGCTCGCCCGTGTTGCTGACGGACATGCCCCGTTTCAGGCCCTCGCTCGAGCCCATCGCGATCGTGCGAACAACGCCATCGCCCAGCTGTTGCTGAACTTCGAGCGTGGTGTTCACCTCGTCGATAAGCAACGCATGATAAATATGGGGGATGGCGTCGCGCGGAAATTTTACGTCCACGACGGCGCCAATGATTTGCACGGTTGTTCCTGTGCTCATATCTTAGGTCCTCAACCTGATACGGCGGCCGCACCGCCGACAATTTCTGAAATTTCTTGTGTGATCGCAGCCTGCCGGGCTTTGTTATAAGCAAGTTGCAAGTTACTTATGATCTCGCCGGCATTATCGGTGGCAGATTTCATTGCAATCATCTTCGCCGCCATCTCGCAGGCAAAGTTCTCGACTGCGCCTCTGTAAACCTGTGATTCGATGTAACGCATCAATACGTCATCGAGAAGATCGACTGCATCCGGTTCGTAGATGTAGTCCCAATGCTCCTGCAAAGTTTCCTCGCCGAGATCGATTTCGCTGACCGGCAGGATTGTTTTGACTTCCGGTACCTGGCTCATCGTGCTGACGAATTCGTTATGCACGAGGAACAGCCGGTCGATTCTCCCTTCGCTGTAGGAGTCAAGCATGATCTTGATGCTGCCGATCAGGTCGTTGACGCTCGGACGATCACCAAGATGCGATGCCGTGCCAACAACATTGCCGCCGAGACGTCTAAAGAACAAGACCGCTTTCTGGCCGACCAGTGCGAGATCGACCTCGACGTTTTCCGCCTGCCACTTCCCAAGCTCGCCAATAACAGTCTTGAACATGTTGACGTTCAGGCCACCGCAAAGCCCGCGGTCCGTGGATATGACGATATACCCGACGCGCTTGACCTCGCGTTGCACAAGAAACGGGTGCTTGTAGTCCGGGTTCGCATGGGCAAGATGACCGACTACACGACGAATACGCTCAGCGTACGGCCGCGATGCCTCCATCTGAACCTGTGCTTTGCGGATCTTGCTGGCTGCGACCATTTCCATGGCCTTGGTGATCTTCTGCATGTTCTGCACGCTTCGGATCTTTGTGCGGATTTCTTTTTCGCCTGCCACGTTGTTCTTCCTTTCGTTGCTGTCGCCCGTCAGGACGGGCTCCTACGATGCCTTGTCGTTATTCCTTGCGTCGCTGTCGCCCGCCGGGGCGGGCTCCTACGATGCCAAGTTGTTCTTCCTAATAGGCGCCTTTCTCCGAAAACGCGGCCATTACGGCTTTGAGTTCACCTACGACTTCATCGTTGTAATCACCTGACTCGTTGATCTTATCGAGCAGGTCGCCGTGGTTAGCCCGCGCATAGTCGTGTAGCGCCGCTTCATATTCGCCAACCTTGTCGACATCGACGCTGTCAATATGACCCTCGTTTACCGCGTAAAGCGACAACGCCATTTCCGCAACGGACAACGGCGAATACTGCTTTTGCTTCATGAGCTCCATAACGCGTTCACCGCGTTCGAGCTGCTTGCGGGTCGCTTCATCGAGATCGGATGCGAACTGCGCGAATGCCGCGAGTTCGCGATACTGCGCCAGTGCCAGTCGAACGCCGCCACCGAGCTTCTTGATGATCTGCGTCTGTGCGGCGCCGCCGACCCGCGAGACCGATAGGCCGGCGTTAATCGCGGGACGGAAACCGGCGTTGAAGAGGTCGGTCTCGAGGAAGATCTGGCCGTCGGTGATCGAAATTACGTTGGTCGGTACGAATGCCGATACGTCGCCGGCTTGAGTCTCAATGATCGGCAGCGCGGTCAGCGAGCCCGTCTTCCCTTTGATCTTGCCGCCCGAAATCTTTTCGATGTACTCGGCATTGACCCGCGACGCTCGTTCGAGCAGACGTGAATGAAGATAGAAAACGTCGCCGGGATAGGCTTCGCGGCCCGGCGGGCGGCGGAGCAGCAGTGACACCTGACGGTATGCCCAGGCCTGTTTCGTCAAATCGTCGAATATGATCAGCGCGTCCTCACCCTTGTCGAGAAAATACTCGCCCATCGAGGTGCCCGAGTACGGGGAGATGTATTGCATGGCCGGGGAGTCGGCTGCCGCGGCGGCGACAACAATTGTGTGCTCCATGGCACCCTCTTCTTCCAGCTTGCGTACAACGCCGGCGATCGACGAGGCTTTCTGGCCGATCGCGACATAAATACATTTAATGCCGGTGCCACGCTGGTTGATAATGGTATCGATCGCAAGCGCAGTCTTGCCGGTTTGCCTGTCGCCGATGATTAGCTCTCGCTGGCCGCGGCCGATCGGCACCATTGCGTCGATCGACTTCAGCCCGGTTTGTACCGGCTGACTGACGGACTGTCTTTCGATAACCCCTGGCGCTACTTTTTCGATCGGAGAAAACTGATCGGTCTCGATCGGTCCTTTGCCATCAATCGGATTGCCGAGTGAATCCACGACCCGGCCCAGCAGCGCTTCGCCGACCGGGACTTCGAGAATGCGCCCCGTTGTCTTGACCGTGTCACCCTCGGAGATGTGCTTGTAATCGCCTAGCACTACCGCGCCGACCGAGTCCTGCTCGAGATTCAACGCCAATCCGTACGTGTTCTGCGGAAACTCGAGCATTTCACCATACCGCGCGTCGGCCAGTCCGTGAATGCGCACGATACCGTCGGTAACACCGATGATAGTACCCACATCGCGCGCTTCAGCCGATGCTTCGAAATTTTCGATTCGCTCTTTAATCAGTTCGCTGATTTCAGAAGCTTTGAGTGCCATTCTGTTTTCCTCTTTAAGTGATCAAGGCGTTCGCCAGATCCTCAAGTCTCGAACGCAGTGATCCGTCAATAACTACGTCGCCGGCGCGAATAACCGCACCACCGATCAGGTTTCCGTTTATCTCTGTTTCCAGATTAACTTCCCGGCCGAGCCGATCCCTGAGTGCTTTCGTAATCGTTTTCTGTTGTGCCACGCTCAATGGCGCAGCGGATATTACGGTAACATCTATCGTGTTTTCCACCTCGGCTTTAAGCGCATCAAAGTGATCCGCAATTTCCGGCAATACGGAAACACGCCCATATTCGAGCAACAGTTTCAGGAAGTTCGTCCCGTGCTTGTTGCCCCCGGCCAGAATCGACGACTTGCCGCCCGCCGAGGCGCACAGGTCCGTAATGAAGGAAAGCCGTTCATCGTCAGTCAATGCGGGGTTGCTCAGAAACTGTACCACTTGCCCGTCACCAAGCAATTCCCTGGCCACACCGAGTGCTTCTGACCATTTGGCGAGGCTTTTCGACTCGTTCGCGAGCTCGAAAGTCGCTTGTGCGTAAGGCCTCGCTATTGTGTGATTGTCAGCCATCGTCGTCTGACCTTAAAGCTCCGCCGCCAGCTTGCTCAGAATGTCTTCGTGAGCCTTGCTGTCGATCTCCCGCTGCAGGATCTTCTCCGCGCTTGCAATTGCGATCGCCGATACCTCCCCACGCAATTCCTCGCGGGCGTGATTGATTTCCTGCTCGACCTCTGCGACTGCTGCAGCAAGCTGCCGCTCGCGTTCCTTCACACCGTCGGCTTTACCTTCGGCGACGATCTCGTTCGCCCGGGCATGTGCCTGATCGAGAATGGTCGTCGCCTGCTTGCGCGCCTCGTCGACGATGTCGCCGGATTCCACTTTGGCCTTGTCAAGGCTCTGCTGTCCGAGCTCCGCAGCAGCAAGACCATCGGCGATCTGCGTCTGACGCTCTTCGATCGCATTCATGATCGGCGGCCAAATGAATTTCATACAGAACCAGACGAACACGATCATCGCGACCGTCTGACCGATGAGAGTCATATTGATATCCAAGCTTCTCTCCCTGGGTGGCTGTCGTGGCTCGTCGCTCACGCACATCCATGTGCTTCGCGACATTAAGTACGTCCTATATAAAAAGCCGCTTCTACTGTGCCTGCTTATCCACCCACCGGTGCCAGCGCGTCCCGCAGCTGGCCGATGAACGGGTTGGCGAATGCGAAGTAAAGCGCGATACCTACACCGATCATGGCGACAGCGTCGAGCAGCGCGACGACCAGAAACATTTTGGTTTGCAACATCGGCGCCAGCTCAGGCTGTCTGGCCGCACCTTCGAGGAAGCGGCCGCCCAGGAGCCCCATGCCGATTCCGACGCCCAGCGCACCCAGGCCAATCAGAATCGCGACGGCGATCGCAGTGTAACCAATTACAGTTTCCATCAGTGTCTCCTCTTTGAGATCAAGTCGAAGTAGTCGAAAAGTAGTTCAGAAATCTAATGCTCTTCAATTGCCAGGCTCAAATAAACTATGGTCAGTATCATGAATATAAAGGCCTGCAGCGTAACAATCAGCAAATGAAAAACTGCCCATGCAAAATGCAGTGGCAGCTGCCAGATCCCGAGTAACGCGATCAGGATAAAAATCAGTTCCCCGGCAAACAGATTGCCGAACAGTCGCAGCGACAGCGATAAGGGCTTCGCCAGTAAGGAAACCGACTCAAGAATGAAATTAAAGGCAATAATCAATGGCGCGGCGATCAGTCCGAGGCCCTTGGTCGGTGGCGTGATCGGGTGCAGGGTCAGCTCACCGATGAACCCGCCAATACCCTTGCTCCTTATCGTATAAAAGATGATTAAGAGGAACACGCCAATGGACATACCGAAAGTAATATTGACGTCGGTGGTAGGCACAACCTTGAGATAAGGCACGCCGATTCCCCCCGCTAGCATCGGCAGCCAGTCGACCGGGATCAGGTCCATGAAGTTCATCAGGAACACCCAGACGAATATCGTCAGGGCCAGCGGCGCAATCAACCGGCTTTTGCCGTGAAAGGTGTCCTTGACGCTCGAGTCCACAAAATCGACGATAATCTCAATGAATGCCTGCAGCTTGCCGGGCGTGCTACTCGATGCCTTCGTGGCAGCGCTGCGAAATAGCCAAATAAAGATCAGTCCCAGGAGGATGGAAAAGAACATCGAGTCGACGTTGATGGCCAACGGATTACCGGCACAATGGTTCCACACCCATTCGCCATGCGCCTTACAAACCTGAAGGTTATGTAAATGGTGTTGAATGTATTCGCCTGAGGTCTGTGCTACGCCTTCAGTCGCCATTTTCTGTTCTCTGTTCCACCTGTACTTCTTTGTCCCGCATCAGAAAGCCAGCCAAGGTCACCAGCTGCGCACCTATGAAGCCCGCGAACAACGGCCAGGCCGCAAGTGCTTGTACCAGCGTAAAGACGGCGCTGAACATGATCACGGTCAGCGCCAGCTTGCCGAGTTCCCCAATATATGCCGCTTTAAGCAGGGCTCCGGCCCCGGGCTCCCGGCGCGGCACGACCAGTCGCAGCGCCAGAAAGGCATTCGGGATAACGCAGATCAGGCCGCCCAGCAACGCCGAGTAGCCGGCTACGCGTCCGCTCACGCCCAAAAACAGCATCGCAAGAACCACACTAAGGCCCAGTTGTGCTAGCAGGACTCTCGAGATAAGACTCAAATGCCCTCCGGCACTAAAAACGCCACGTCCATCGGCTAACCGGCGGTTGGTGGCGTCATGAAACGGTATTTCCAGGCGGGCCTGTTCTTGGCCCGCGCATTATAGTGTTGCAAATGGTGCAAGGCAATAAATCCGGGCCCGTCAAATACCTGTCATGACCAGGCTGTCATGGGGCGTACTGAAGCCCTTTCAACGCCTGCGGGGCCTGCCGGCATTTCCATATTGCGACATACCGCACATTCCGCAGGCGCTGCGGCACGTATAAATGGAGGAGCTTGCCGGGACAGTGTGCCGAGGGCGGTGCAAGCGGACGGGGCGAGTCTGACAGGATTGCCCGGCTCTGGAGGCGTCATGCTAATGGTAACCAGCGAGTCCGTGGGCAGGACTCGAACACTCTTCGAGGTTGCGCGAGAGCTCAGCCTGTCCCCCAGTTATTTCGCCAGCGTCGAGACGCTGGACAAGCTGATGACCGGCCACTCGCGACGCATCGTCGTCCTCACAGAAGAGGACATCAATGAGGGAACGCTTGCCAGCCTCGAGAAAGCCGAAGGCCGCGCCCAGTTCGGCCTGATTATCTGCGCCGATCGGGAAGGCTTGAGAACCAGTAACCGCGCCGAACTCCTGCACCGGGTCGGGGGGCTTATGAACGTCGAATGGATCTCGAGAGAATACGACGTCGATTCCCTTTGCGCGGCAGCCCGGGAATGCCGCCGCCGGATGCTGCGAATTTCGAAGCACGAACTCGAAGTCGCAATTGTCGGGCAACAGTTTCTTATTCAATATCAACCGAAGGTTCAACGTAGCAACGGTTCGGAGTGGATCACGAAAGAAGCAGAGGCGCTTTTGCGCTGGCACCATCCGGATCACGGTCTGCTCGGCCCCCTGGAGTTTCTACCTGAGGTTGAGGCGTTCGACCTGATTGGCCCGGTCAGTGAATTCGTGCTTAACGAGGCCGCCGCCCAGCTCGTCAGGTGGCGGGAGCGGGGTCTCAAGCTGAATTCCTGCATCAACCTGGCTTCCAGCCTGCTCAAGGACCCAAAGCTTCCGGACGACTATGTGGCAATTGTCAAAAAGCATGGCCTGGAGTGCACCAGTTTCACATTCGAAGTAATCGAGAAGGATGTTGCCAACGCCGGCGCCGCACACCTGCGTGTGTTGAGCGCCCTGCGCGAAAAGGGCTTTCGGATTTCCCTAGATGACTTTGGCGCCGTGGTGTCTTCACTAGGCACTTTCGAGCAGTTGCCGTTCGACGAGATCAAGATTCACGCCTCACTGCTTGCGAGAGCGCGAATTAATCCGGTCACGATGCAGGTTCTTGCCGCTGTCACCGGCCTCGCCCACAAGCTGGGCATTTCCGTTTGTGCCGAGGGCGTCGAAGACGAGGAGACTTTCGAATTCCTGAAGACCATCAAGTGCGACAAGATGCAGGGCTTCCTGATCTCGGAGGCCGTGATGCCCGACATCATCCGCTGCGTCTACAGTGCCAAGTCGGCCCATGTAGAGGACGTCGCCTAGTCCTCGATCGCTCTTACAGCTTGGGGTCGAACCGCTAAACATCTTTCGCGGTTCGACCCCATTATCAGGCTGACTCCGGTCTGATATTCGCGTTCAGGCGGAACAGGTTGTCTGGATCGTACCTGGATTTAATCTTCACCAGACGTGGATAATTGCCGGCATAGTTGCCCCAGGTTTTCTTCTCGGTGTCGTCGTTCAGGTTGGTGTAGAAACCTGCCATATGCGGTTCCATGGCCGCGTAGTATTTTCTCACCGCTGCAATTCTTTGCTCGTTTTCACTGGGGTCTGTCCAGAATCCCTGGATGCCGAAATTGCTATGCACCTTGCGGTGCGCGAACGCCGTCGCATCCGGCGCAACGCGGGCCGTTTGGCCCCCCAGGTGTTGAAACCAAATCATCGAAACATTTTCGCTATCGAAGTTCTCGACAATGGCCTCGACGGCGGCTGGCGTCAGCTCCGGTATGTAACCAGACTTGAGATAATTCTGCAGTCCGTGCCCCATAACGCCATCGTATCTTGTCTGCAATTCTTGATAGGAAAGTGGGCTGATGTCATCGAACACTGGTTTGCCGAATGCACGCAGCGGTGCAAAGACCTGCTCCGCCTTCTTGTGATCTCCGGCGTAGCACACCTCGACGACTAAAATCTTGTCGCCTTCCGGTGATACAGTTCCAATGGGTTCCACATTTGCTGCGTCAGGCAGCGATTCTGAATACTCCGCGTAGAACAGCAGCACATCTTTCGCCTGCTCGAAGGGATAGATGACGCTGCCACCAAAGATCATCGGATCGAACGCATGCAGTTGATACTTGAATGCCGTGACGACGCCGAAATTACCACCGCCTCCACGTATCGCCCAGTACAAGTCCGGGTTCTCGTCCGCGCTCAAATGACGCAATTGTCCATTGGCGGTAACGAGGTCTGCAGCCAAAACGTTATCGATCGCGAGACCGAACTTCCGATCGGTTCGCCCAAAGCCTCCGCCAAGCGTGAAGCCACCCACCCCCGTATGGGAGACGATGCCCGTCGTCACCGCCAGCTTGTGTGTGAACGTTGCGGTATCCACATGCCCGAGAAGCGCGCCGCCACCGACCACGGCTGTCTTTTCGTCGATATCGATCTCGACCGAGTGCATTGAAGACAGATCTATCATCATGCCGCCCTCGCAAACCGACTTGCCCGGGAAGCTATGCCCACCGCCTTTGACGGCCACGAGCAACCCTCTTTCGCTGGCAAATGTCACCGCGTTTTGGACGTCTGACGCGTCCGCGCAGACGGCAATCAGCGCGGGATGCTTGTCGATCATGCCGTTCCATATGGTCCGCGCTGCATCGTAGCCAGCATCTCCGGATAACAGCAGCCGTCCGCCGAGGCTTTCGCCCAGCTCCTTTACTGCAGCGGCTTCCAGCGTCAGTTCCTCGCCACTCAGGCTGATTGCCGGTACTCCGCCGGCAACCTTTGTGCTGCATGCCGGGAATGTCGCCGCTACTGCTGCGGCTACTGTTGCTTTACAGAAAGTCCGTCTTTTCATGAAATGGCCCCCCGTGTTGCTACTGTAGTTTGCCGTCCTTGATGACGGCGCTGACGTTCTCCAGCACGCTGATGTCGTCCAGCGGGCTGCTGTCCACCGCAATCATGTCGGCGAGTTTGCCTGGCTCGATCGTGCCGAGCTCGTCCGACATCTCTATTAGCTGTGCTGCTGCAACGGTGGCGGACTGAATGGCGTCCATTTCACTCATGCCGGCTGCGACCATCACAGCAAATTCCTCCGCGTTCGCACCATGTTTTGTCACACCGGAATCGGTGCCGAATGCAATCCTGACCCCGCCTTCATAGGCCTTGCGGAAACTGGCCTTTGACCCTGCAGAAGCGGACCGCGCCTTAGCTTTTATCGCCTCGGTAAAAAACGGATTCCCCTCCATCGTCGCGGGAACCTTATGTCCGGGCAGCAGCGTCGGCACGAGATAGGCGCCAGTTCGTTTGAACAGCTTTATCGATTCATCATCGAGAAAGGTGCCGTGGTCAATGCTATCTACGCCGGCTCTGAGTGCGGCGTTGATGCCATTGGTGCCGTGTGCATGTGCCGCCACTTTGACACCGAGACTGTGCGCCGTCTCCATGATTTCCCGAAGCTCATCGCCCGTCATCTGCTGGTCCGTGCCCGTTGCGGTATCCGATAGCACGCCACCGGTTGCCGTGATTTTGATCCAGTCGGCACCGTACTTGATAGCGTAACGCGTTGCGTGACGGCAATCATAGGGGCCGTCACAGATCGTGTCCGGCGTCCACAACGTCAGCAATTCGGCTTTGACACCGTCCACGTCACCGTGCCCGCCAGTCGCGGCAATCGAACTGCCAGCCGCGAGAACTCTCGGCCCGGGAACGATACCCTGGTCGATCGCGTCCCGAAGAGCGTAGATTGCTTCGGGTTTTCCGCCAAGATCCCGTACCGTCGTGAATCCTGCATGCAGGGTTCGCTTTGCATGCAACGCGCCTTTCAGCGCTTGCATTGACGTGGTGACTTGCAGGGCCTCCGTACGCGAGTTAGGGCCCAGCTCGCTGAGCAGATGCACATGCATGTCCATCAGTCCAGGCAGGACGAATTTATCGGCAAGATCTATGAACGTAAGCTCGCCGGTCATACTCGCCGGGTCAATGAACCCGTCATCGATGGCCGTGATGCGATTACCCTCGATAGTTATCGTCTGCCTGGTTTTCGGTGCTTCGCCGGGCACTGCCAGCAACGTGCCGGCATGAACAATAGTGATGCGCTCATCGGCGAATGAAATATTCAACAAAGCCGGCATCAGTATCAGACAGACGGCAAAACGCATATTTTTCCTCTTTTGATTGTTCGCGGCTTCAGCCGCAAATGGCTGATGCCAATTCTATTTTATGTGCTTAAGAATTCCATCGAGCTCGTCGAGGCTGTTGTAGTTGATCACGAGCTTGCCTGAGCCTTTTTGCGAATGGTCGATGCGAACTTTCGCCCCGAGCGTTTCCGAAACTTCAACCTCCAGCCGCCGAATGTCTGCGTTGCTGCTTGATTCCGCTTGCTCCGCTTTCTTGGTTGCCTTACCGGCCAGGTCTAACAGCAAGCGCCTGACAAGCCGCTCGGTTTGGCGTACCGACAACTGCTTCCTGACAACCTGACGGGCTGCTTCCAACTGATGCTCGCTGCTGCTGATGGCAAGGAGAGCCCGGGCGTGGCCCATTTCGATCTGTCGAGACTCGAGCATCGCCTTGACGCGATCAGACAGGTCGAGAAGCCGCAACAGATTGCTGACAGAAACCCTCGATCGTCCAATTGCATCGGCCGCTTCCTGATGCGTCAGTCTGAATTCCTCGATAAGACGGTCGAGTGCCTGCGCTTCTTCGAGTGGGTTCAGGTTCTCCCGCTGAATATTTTCGATGAGCGCTACCGCAATCGCGGCATCATCCGGCACCACGCGTACGACCGTCGGAATATCGGTCAGGCCGGCCATTTGAGCAGCGCGCCAGCGGCGCTCGCCCGCGACTATTTCATATCGCTGCGTTTCGCCGTCTGTTTGTTTCAGCAGTCGGGCGATGATCGGCTGTACTACCCCCTGTGCCTTGATTGAACTTGCGAGCTCCTCCAGTGTGTCCTGCCGCATATCGATGCGTGGCTGGTACTTGCCGCGCTGCAGCAGCTCGAGCGGGATATTTTTGAGCGTATCCTGGTCCGCCCCTGTAATAGAAGCGATATCTGCGACGGGTTTGCTCAACAACGCCTCAAGGCCACGGCCCAGCCGTTTTTTCTTAACAGTCATTCATCCGTCTCTGAATAATGGGGGCAGAGCACATGTTTCTGTCACTACCCTACGGCCCGGCGTTCGTCTTCGCGTCGCAGCACTTCGCCAGCCAAAGCCAGATACGCTATCGCGCCGCGCGATGACCGGTCGTGGAACAGCACCGGTCGGCCAAAACTCGGGGCCTCTGCAAGTCGCACGTTCCTGGGTATGACCGTCCTGAATACCTTGTCATCGAAATGGGCAACAAGTTGTGCGGACACTTCGTTCGACAGATTAATGCGCGGATCGACCATCGTGCGCAACAAGCCGAATACCTCGAGATTCGGGTTGACTGTTTTTCGTACCTGCTCGACCGTATTCAGAAGCGCACTGAGCCCCTCGAGTGCATAGTATTCGCATTGCATCGGTATCAACACACCGTCAGCCGCGGTCAAGGCATTGATCGTCAGCATATTTATCGATGGCGGGCAGTCGATCAAAATAAAGTCGTACAAGCCGCGAACCGGTGCGAGCGCCTGACGCAAGCGCATTTCCCTGCCGAGCTCCTGCAGAAGCTTCACCTCTGCCAGCGTAAGGTCCTCGTTGCCCGGCAAAACGGCGAAATCCCCTTCCGGCGCCGAAACAATCGCATCTGCCGCTGTCTCTTCGCCCAGCAATACGTCGCAGGCGGAACGTTCGAGGCTCATCTTGTCGATACCGCAGCCCATCGTGGCATTACCCTGCGGATCCATGTCGACGAGCAACACCCGGCGCTGCGTTGCAGCCAGTGATGCCGCCAGATTGACACAGGTCGTCGTTTTGCCAACGCCTCCTTTCTGGTTTGCTACGGCAATGATGCGCGTCATGCGTCAGGATCCCTGCGTTTAAGGGCGACAACATGGCGCGCTTGCAGGCCCGGTACCGCCAGTTCGGTCACCTTGTATGTCCACACATCGGGTATATCTTTCAGTTCCTCGGCCGGATACCGGCCTTTCTGTGCCAGCATAACGCCTTCTTCTCCCACCAGATCGCCGGCAATCTCCAGCAATTGCGGTAATGGTACCAACGCTCTTGCGATCACGGTATCAAAGCGCTTGCCGGGTGCATAGTTCTCGGCGCGTGATCTGACTGCAGTCGCGTTGGAAATCTCAAGCTCGCCTATCATATGCTGCACGAAGGCAATTTTCCTTGCGTTGCTGTCCAGAAGCTCTACGGCCAGTCTGGTCTCCGAAATTGCGATGGGCAAGCCCGGAAAACCGGCGCCTGTTCCAATGTCGATCAGGGTCTTGCCGGAGATCAGTGGCCGCATCGCAAGGCTGTCGAGCACATGGCTGCTGATCATCTCAGCCGGTTTGCGAATCGCCGTCAGGTTCATGCGGGCACCCCAGCGATCGAGCTCGCAAAGCAGCTGCGCGCACTTTTGCACGCGTTCCGGCGAAAGCTCCTGCCCGAGCGCCTCGATGCCGCTCGTAATCTGATCAATGAATTGTGCCTGGTCCACTTATCACACAACGAGCAGAGCCATAAAATCATCGACCGTGGTTGCGGCGAGTTTTTCCGGATCTGCACAAAGTGCCTTCAGCACTTTCCACTGCCCCGATTTCAGCTTTGGCGATATGCTCGTTTCGAACTTGCGAATCAGCACCGGCATGCCTTCTGTCCGGCGCTGACGGTGACCGATCGGAAAATCAATACTGACACGCTCGGTACTCGAGCCGTCTTTGAAGAACACCTGTAATGCATTACCGATGTAGCGCTTCTCGGCATCGAAATAGTCTTTGGTAAAGCCCTCGTTTTCCGTGACTTCCATCTTATCGCGAAGCGTATCGATGCGAGGATCGCTTGCTATGTCATCTTCATAGTCAGCCGCACTCAGTCGGCCGAAAATCATCGGCACGGCCGTCATGTATTGAATGCAATGATCCCTGTCGGCAGGATTGTCGAGTGGCCCGGTCTTGTCGATGATTCGTACGCCGGCTTCCTGGGTTTCGATAAGGATTTTTTCTATATCGTCGAGCCGGTCTTTGACCGCCTCGTGCAGCACCATGGCTGCCTCGACTGCAGTCTGCGCATGAAACTCCGCCGGGTACGAGATCTTGAACAATATGTTCTCCATCACATAACTGCCGAAGCCCTGCGGAAAAGTGAACGGTTTGCCGCCGAAGAGCACGTCGAAAAAGCCCCAGGTCTTTGCGCTTAGCGCTGACGGATAACCCATTTCGCCGCTCATCGCGATCAACGCCAGGCGCACCGCGCGGCTCGTGGCATCACCGGCCGCCCAACTCTTGCGCGAGCCCGTGTTCGGCGCGTGCCTGTACGTACGAAGTGCGCCGCCATCGATCCAGGCATTGGAGATGGCATTTATCACCTGCTCTCGCTCGCCGCCCAGCATCCGTGTCACGACAGCGGTCGACGCGACACGCACGAGTAACACGTGGTCGAGCCCGACGCGGTTGAAGCTGTTCTCCAGCGCCAGTACACCCTGGATTTCATGCGCCTTTATCATCGCAGTCAGAACATCCCGCATGATAAAAGGCGCATTGCCCTCGGCGCGGTTTCGCCTGCTCAGATAATCGGCGACAGCCAGGATGCCGCCCAGGTTGTCCGAGGGGTGGCCCCATTCGGCAGCCAGCCAGGTGTCATTGAAGTCCAGCCACCGAACCATCGCCCCTATGTTGAAAGCGGCGGCCACTGGCTCGAGCTCGTATGACGTTCCCGGCACACGCGCACCGCCTGCCAGCGTCGCGCCCGGCACGACGGGACCGAGGAGCCTGGTGCATGCCGGGTAATCGAGTGCCTGAAAGCCGCAGGCCAATGTGTCCAACAGGCAGTAATGCGCCGTCTCGAAAGCAAGCTTGCTGTCGATATCTGTCTCGCAAACGTACTCGGCAATATCGACGAGAAGCCGATCCGGCTCGGCGCGCCTGGCCGATCGACTAGCTCCTCCCGACATCGTGTTATTTCCGTTCGTCTATCGGCACCCAGGTCTGAAGACCGGGCCCGATATAATCTGCTGCTGGCCGGATCAGTTGGTTGTCCGCACGTTGTTCCATGATGTGTGCAGCCCAGCCCGTAATGCGAGAGCAGACGAAGATGGGCGTGAACAGATGGGTCGGTATGCCCAGGAAATGATAGAGGCTTGCCGTAAAGAAATCTGCGTTAGCGAACAGCTTTTTCTCATCCCACATCACTTTTTCGATCGCCTCCGATACAACATAAAGTTGCGTGTCGCCAGCCTCATCCGAAAGTGCCTTCGACATTTTCTTGTTGACCGAATTGCGCGGGTCCGAGGTTGTATAAACCCGGTGACCGAAGCCCATGATTTTTTTCTTGGCGGCGAGCATGCCCAGTACGCCTCCGGTCGCTTCCTCGGGCGAGGAGAACTTCTGAATGAGTTCCATGGCTGCTTCGTTGGCGCCGCCGTGCAATGGGCCACGCAATGCGCCGATGGCGCCGGTTACTGCCGAATGAAAATCCGTTAGGGTGCCGGTAATCACTCTCGCCGCAAATGTCGACGCGTTGAACTCATGCTCTGCATAAAGAATCAGTGTCGTGTCGAGAGATTTGCGGTGAAGCTCGCTCGGCGCTTTGTCATGCAGCATGTTAAGGAAGTGGCCGGCTACGCTGTCATCATCGGTTTCGACATCGGTGCGCTTGCCATCGGTATGAAAACGGCGCCAGTAAAGCAACATCGAGGGCAGACAGGCGAGCAACCGGTCGGCGACGTGATGCTGGTTTTCGAAATCGCCTTCGGGCTCGATGTTGCCAAGAATTGAAACGCCACTTCGCAGAACGTCCATCGGGTGACTGTCCGCCGGAATCATCTCGAGCACCTGCTGCACCTGATCGGGCAGGCCGCGCATGGTCTTGAGTTTTGCAACGTATGCGTCGAGTTCCGCCCTGCTCGGCAATTTTCCGTACAGCAGGAGGTAGGCAACCTCCTCGAAGCTTGCGTTATCAACCAGATCGTAGATGTCGTAGCCACGATACGTCAGTCCTGCGCCTTCCTTGCCCACCGTGCACAGCGCGGTTTCTCCCGCGGATACGCCCGCCAGCCCACCTGTTTTTTCGTTTCCTGCCACTTTTTTCTCCGGTGTAATCAGGCTAATCGTCCGACTTGTCGGTTAGCCCCCCGTCCGCAAACAATTCGTCCAGTTTTTGTTCGTATTCATGATAGCCGAGCACGTCGTATAGCGCGGACCGGGTTTGCATCGTCTCGATGACCGCCTTCTGGGTCCCGTCCTTACGCAGCGTTTGGTAAACATTCTCGGCCGCCGCCGACATCGCCCGGAAAGCCGATAACGGGTACAGCGTCAGTCGCACGCCAGCCTCCGCCATTTCCTCCGTCGTGAACAGCGGCGTCTTGCCGAATTCCGTGAGGTTTGCCAGCACGGGAACATCGATTACTGACGTGAATTGCCGGTACTCCTCCACCGTCGTCAGGGCCTCGGCGAAGATCATGTCCGCGCCGGCTTCGACATAGCCTGCCGCCCGGTCCAGCGCAGCCTGCTGCCCCTCCACTGCATGGGCATCTGTGCGGGCCATGATCACAAATTTCGGGTCAGTCCGGCCGTCGACGGCTGCCTTGATCCTGTCCATCATCTCCGCTGTTTCGACGAGCGCCTTGCCGGGACGATGGCCGCAGCGCTTTGCGGCAACCTGGTCTTCGATATGGCAACCGCCAGCACCGGCCCGAGTCATTTCGCGTACCGTCCGCCCGATCATGAACGCACCGCCCCAGCCGGTGTCCGCGTCCACCAGCAGCGGCACATCGGTGGCATAACAGATCCGCCGAATGTCCCCGCAAACATCGGTCAGGGTCGTCATTGCCAGGTCGGGCAGGCCGAACGAGGCATTGGCCACACCGGCGCCGGACAAATAAATCGCTTTGAAGCCGGCGCGTTCTGCCTGCAATGCGCTATAGGCATTGATCGTGCCGACGACCTGAAGTGGTCGCTCGTCTTCCAGGGCCTGCCACAGCCTTGCGCCTGCGCTCATCGCAATTCCTCGCTCGTCAGGAATTCGATCCTGATCAGAACATTGGTCCTTATCAGGACATTGGTCCTGATCAGGACATTTGGTCCCGATTAAGCTTTCGGGGGGGGCGGCGATTCTAACAAATTGTGTGGCTTCGTTTGCTGCTGCAGCGGCCGGTCGCCGTGCTGCACCACCATGCCGGCGCCGCTTCGCGACCCGGTATTTTTTCGGGCATTAAAAACTAGCCTATTTTGACGACGGTGCGTCCCGTCACCGTGCCGTCGATGTAAGCCTGAAATGCGTCGGGCAGTTCGTCGAATTCAATCGTGCGCCCGCTGATTTCATCCAGGTGCCGGGGATGAAGATCACCGCCAATCCTCTCCCAGACCTGAAGCCTGAGATGCCTTGGCGTATCGACAGAATTGATGCCCAGCAGGCAGACGGCACGCAGAATGAAAGGCAATACGGTCGTGTTGAGCGCCGGGCTTGCTGCGAGGCCGATGCTCGCGATGTTGCCCCCGTATTTGACAGTGCGTGTCAACCAGGTCAGTACGTCACCGCCGAGATTGTCAATCGCGCCACCCCACCGTGCTTTCTCCATCGGCCTCTTGCCGAGATCGACTTCGCCCCGCAACAGTACCTCGTGCGCACCGATGCTCTTTAAATACTCCGCCTGTTCCGCTTTGCCGGTAAGCGCGACCACTTCGTAGTCACGACTATCCAGCATATCGACCGCAATGCTGCCGACTCCGCCGGTTGCTCCCGTAACAACGATGGGCCCGTTCTCAGGAAGCTGGTTGTTTTGCTCCATGCGCTGTATGGCAAGGGCCGCCGTGTAGCCTGCCGTACCAATCTGCATCGCCTGTGCCGCAGTCATCCCGGCCGGCACGGGCACGACCGAATCGCTCTTTACGCGTGCGTATTCCGCATAGCCGCCATCGACCGTTTCGCTCAGGCCGCAACCATTAACGAGCACTACCGTGCCGGGTTCGAGGCGTTCATCTTCGGAACTAACGACGGTTCCCGCGAGATCGATGCCGCCAACGAGCGGGTACGTTCTTAATATCTTGCCGGCACCGGTCGCTGCCAGCGCATCCTTGTAATTGATCGTCGAGTGGCTGACTTTGATGACGACCTCTCCTGCGGTCAGGTCATCAAGGCTAAGCTCACAAAAACCAGCAACGATCCTGTCATTATCCTGGTCGATTCGAAAAGCACGAAAGCTTTCCATAACAGTTCCTTTTCTTATCAGTCTATTTAGCGCTCTCGACCCTATCCAGCCAGTACTCGATGCCCATCGTGTTGATCTCAATATCCATGTCGAGGATTGCATGCAGCCGGTCCTTATCCAGTTCGGCGCCATGCGTCTCAAGGCAGGTGGCAAGATACGAAAACATGGCTGTCTGTATCGCCTCGGTTCGATTGCTGTCGCTTGCGTGCTCTCTCGCAATCGCAACGAAGTCGTCTATTCGTCTGTGCATGTCATCCGCGAGGCGGGCAAGGTCAGTCACGCGGCTGTAATGCGTCAGGTACAGCTGCTCCGGCTGCAGGCCCATTATCCGGTCAATTGCCTTGTGCGCCTCGGGTGGATCGAAATGAATCGGTGTCGTGGTCGGATAAATAAATTCGCCGGCCGCAGTATCCAGCTCCCGATAGGACAAGCCGAAGCTGTCGCCTGTAAACACGCCTTTCGATGCCGGGTCCGACAGGCAGTAATGATGCCGCGCATGACCTTCAGTGAAAATGCACTGCAGGGGCCGGTCTCCTAAAAGGATCGTTTGTTCATCGTCGACGACGATTATTCGCTGCGCCTCGATTGGCACAGGATCCCCATATGCCTTATCGAAGTGCTCCGCACCAAACACGGCCTTGGCACTCTGAATGAGCTTCGACGGGTCAATCATATGCGCTGCGCCACGCGGGTGAATGACGGCTTTCGCGTTTGGAAGGTGTTGCATCAACGCCCCGGCCCCGCCCGCATGATCAAGGTGCACATGCGTTAGAAATACGTACTGGACCGCTGCTGCATCGATGTCCTTACGGGCCAGCGCGTCGAGCAACAGTGCCACGCTGTGATTGACGCCGGTGTCGACAAAAGCGGCGTGATCACCCTGCATTATGAGGTGGCTGGCATCGAATAACGGCCGCAAGTAGTCGGTGTCTATTGCCGCTACGCCGTTTTCAAGCTCGGTTATGCAGGCACCTTGATTAGGTCTGGTCACCAGTTTTTGTCCGGGAAAAGGGAGGCGCGCTATGGTAATAGCAGAACTCACTAACTTCCAGGCGGCAGGGGCGCAATTCCAGGCCGCCCAGGGCGCCATTCCAGCGCCGGCCCGCACACCGGTGCCGTGCTAGCATCGTCGGGATCGATCGATGCAAATGGAGATTTAGGGTGAATCGATGGTTCGTGGCATTTTTAATCACACTCGCTGTGATCGTCCTCGTTTCGCCCGGCATTGTCGGGCGTCTGGCGGAGAAAAACATAGCGGAGAATCTCGACTTCGTAGCCAGTGAAAGCGACGACGTTGTTGTCACGACCGAAAGCTTCGACCGCGGCTGGTTCACCTCCGAAGGCCGGCACCGCATCGAACTTCGTGACGGCGCTGTCGGCGCCGTTCCTGAAAGCGACGCAGACGAGCACGATCGTGTTCCCTCATTAATCATCGATACTCACATCGATCATGGCCTGATCCCCCTCACCTCCATGTCGCGCGCTTCCGGTTCGCTCAAACCCGGCCTGGCCAGTGCAGTTTCGACGATGACGCTTGACCCTGGCGACGGTGAGCTGTTCGAAATTCCCGGCAAAATATACAGCGATGTCGGATTGACGGGCGAAACAGCATTCCGCTTTCTTCTGGAGGCTGGCTCCAGAAGCTTCGACGACGAAACGGTTGAGTGGCAAGGCGCCGATGTCACCGTGCGTACGAATCCTGGAAGAGGCTCGGTTTCTGTAAAAGGCGACGTTTTGCCCTGGTCGATCCTGGACGAGCGCGCCCGCATCAAATTCGGCGGCATAACGATCGAGGGGCGCCAGGAAAAAAGCCCGTATGGCTTTGGCACCGGTAGCATTCAGCTTGAGGTGGGCCCGGTCGACATCGAAAACAGCGACGACCAGGGAACCGGCTTTAACAAACTCTCATTCAACGCCAGCAGTGAAATCGACGGTGACCGGCTCAGTGCCGCCTCGAAACTCGACATATCGGGCATCAGGATCCCGGACTTCGAGAATATCGCCGTCGCGATGGATCTCGTTCTCAACAGGCTCGATGCAGTTTCTTTTCACAGAATTGCACAGGCCTTACAAAATACGCGTGGTTCCGCTGATCCGGAGTCCGCCATTAAAGACCTGTATCCGCTTATCGAAGCCGATCTTCGGAACTTCCTTGCCGCAGGCTTTGAGATACGGATTGACCGATTCGACGTCACGCTGCCGAGCGGTAAAGTGACCACCAAACTACGCTTCGACCTGCCGGCCTCTGCTCCGGTTGCAGAGTTTTCCTGGCCCGCTCTTTTGCTTGCGCTTGACGCGTCCGCCGATATCCGGCTGCCCGTGGAACTCTTCGACATGGCGCAGGCGATGAGCCCGGAAGCCGGCGCGCTTGTCGCTATGGGGTTCTTACAGAAGGACGGCGACTTCTATGAAATGCGGGCCCAGTACGCGAAGGGCCTGCTAACTGTGAACGGCGCCCCCCTGCCCATTCCGTTGTCCGGTTTTTGAAAAGGGGTCAGCCCACAGGAAAAAGGTGTCAGGTTTATTTTTCAATTCATCGGGATTATTCACGAGTTAGAAAAATAAACCTGACACCTTTTTCCTACAGAGCCAGCTCAGCAGCCCGATGGCAGGCCGCGCTGCTTTTCTTGAAATGCTGCAGCTCAGGCAAATCATCGCTACAGCGCAAGATTGCATACGGGCAGCGCGGATGAAACGCACACCCGGATGGTGGCTGCAACATCGACGGCGCTTCGCCGAGATCGCTCGATACAATAATGCCGATAGCCGGATCGGCAATCGGTACGGCATCGAGAAGCGCTTTGGTGTACGGATGCTTCGGCCGCATGAACAGGGTCTCGGTATCAGCCAGCTCGCAAAGTCGTCCGAGATACATGACCAGTACGCGATGGCTGATTTGCCTGACCGTCGTCAGATCATGCGTGATGAATAACAACGACAGCCCCGATTGTTGCTGCTCGGCCCGAAGCAGTTCGAGTATGTCCTGACGAACTGAGCCATCGAGTGCCGCCACGGCTTCGTCACAAATCAGAATTTTCGGTTTCAGAACAAGCGCTCTTGCGATCGCGACGCGTTGCGCCTGTCCGCCGGACAGCTCGTGCGGAAATCGTTTTCTCAGGGCATCGTCTAGCCCGACTCTTCGCAGCATCGCTGCGACGATTTCTTCCTTGTCAGATTTGATCTTGTCCGGCTCATGAACCGTTAACGGCTCGGTAATTATGTCGTCGACCCGCATCGCCGGGTTCAACGATCCCGCCGGGTCCTGAAACACCATTTGTACATCGCGACGCAGCGCATTCGGCCTCGATTCGACGCGGCCGGTTAACGGTTTTCCAAGGAGCGCCATTTTACCGCTCTGCACGGGCAGCAAGCCGACGATAGCGCGGGCCAGGCTGGTTTTGCCGGAGCCGGACTCACCCACGAGCGCAACCGTTTCACCGGGCGCGATTGTCATGCCCAGCTGCCGCACCGCGGACAATCTCTTCCGGCTTCTCCTTTCGCCGGGAACGGCGTAACTAACGGCAAGGCCTTCAATTTCGAGCACGGGGGTCTGATCGTTTGGCGTCCGCTCATGAGAACGAGCCAGAAAGTCTGACCGCCTGGCTGCCGCGAGCATCGCCCTGGTGACCGGATGCACGGGCTCCGCAAAGATCTCTGGCGTCATACCCTCTTCGACCAGTTTGCCGTCCTTGAGCACAATCATCCGCTCACAATTGCCGGCGACGACACCCAGGTCATGCGTTATCAGCAGCAACGCTGTATTGAACTCCTGCCTTAGCCCGCGCAGCAGACCCAGAATCTGCGCCTGCACCGTGACATCGAGTGCCGTCGTCGGTTCGTCTGCGATCAGGAGGTCCGGTTTACCGATCAATGCTGCAGCGATCATCACGCGCTGCCGCATGCCGCCCGACAGCTGATGCGGATATGACCTGAACTGCCTTTCCACATCGGGCAAGCCAACCAGTCGCAGCATTTCCAGCGAGCGGCTGTCTGCTTCATCGTCGCTTGCCAGGCCATGCTCGAGCAATATCCTGTTCAGTTGATCGCCAATCCGGACATACGGGTTCAGCGCAGACATCGGGTCCTGGAACACGATGCCCATGCGCCTGGTGCGGTACAGGTTCAGCGTTCGCTCCGGCCGGCCAAGCAGCTCCTTGCCATCGAAAACAACGCCTCCCGCTGCCCTGGCGTTCTTGGGCAGCAAGCCCATAATCGCAAGTGCGGTCTGGGTCTTGCCCGAACCTGATGCCCCGACCAGGCCCAGCGATTCTCCCTTCTCGATAGCGAAACTCAAGCCATCGAGCACTGCCGCTGATCCCGGATAACTGATACTGAGGCCGTTGATTTCGAGCAGGCTCATTTAGCCTCCTGCCTCGGATCGAAAACGTCCCGCAATCCGTCTCCCAAAAAATTGAAGCACAGCAGGACCACTGCCAGCAGCACGGCAGGTATGAATAGCATCCAGGGCGCGCGCTCCATCTGGCTGACCCCGCCATTTACCAGTGCGCCAAGGGAAGTCTGCGGCTCCTGAACGCCGAGTCCGAGAAAACTGAGAAATGATTCCACGAGAATCGCCTGTGGAATCGTCAGCGTCACGTAAACAATCACAACACCCAGCAGGTTCGGCGTGATGTGCCGGAAGATAATTCTCCACGCGGGCACGCCGATTATTTTCGCCGCATCGACGAATTCGCGCTGTTTAAGGCTGATTGTCTGGCCGCGCACGATACGCGCCATATCGAGCCAGTTTATTGCTCCGATCGCCACAAAGATCAATAAGAAATTTCTCTCGAACACCACCATCAACAGGATGACCAGAAAAATGAAGGGCAACGCGTATAACGCATCAACAGCGCGCATCATGATCGTGTCGATGTGGCCGCCGGCGTAACCGGCAACCGCGCCGTACGCGACGCCGATCACGAGACTGACAATACTGGCAATGACGGCAACCAGCAGCGTAATTTGCCCACCCATAAGCGTACGTACGAACAGGTCACGGCCGAGATCATCGGTGCCGAAGACATGAAAATTACTTAGCGTCGGTGCGATGAGGCGGCCATCGAAGTCCGTGGTCAGATAACTGTGCGGGCTTATGAGCGGCCCCAGTACAGCCAGCACCGCGACGAAAACAAGAATGCCGCCGCATATCGTGATCGACCTCGACCGTCGTATCTCTTTCCAGATCCGCGATAGAACAAGCCCGGCGTTCATCGATGACGAATCCTCGGGTCGAGGAAGCCATAAAGCACATCGACGATAAGGTTTAAGAGAATCACGAGCGCCGCGTAGAAGATTACGATGCCGAGCACCAGCGTGTAATCGCGGTTAAGCGCGCCGCGCACAAAGAATTGCCCAACTCCGGGGATACCGAATATTTCTTCGACGACGACGGAACCCGTCAATATTGCTGCAATAGCGGGCCCCATGTAGGACAACACAGGCAACATCGCCGGTTTCATGGCGTGGTAACGGATAATCGCCACCGTCCCGAGTCCCTGTGCTCTCGCGGTGCGAATGAAATCGCTGCCCAGTACTTCGATCATGCTGGCGCGTGTCAGGCGGGCAATGTACGCGACCTGCGGCAACGCGAGTGCAATAACCGGCAGCAGGAAGCGCCAGGCACTTGTGCTTCCGCTCCAGCTGGCCGGCAGCCACTGCAATTTCACAGCGAAGAACAAAATAAACAAGGGCGCAACGACAAATACCGGAATCGAGATTCCGGTTATTGCCAGACCCATCGTCAACCTGTCGAGTACAGAGTTCTGCCGTAGCGCGGCCAGTGTTCCAAAGCTAACGCCGGCAAGGACGGCGAGCGCCATCGCGAGAACACCAAGTTTCATCGAGACGGGAATGGCCCTGCCAATCAGTTCCGACACGCTGTAGTCGCGATAACGATATGACGGCCCGAAGTCTCCCCTTAAGACGCCACCGAGATACCGGACGAACTGTTGCGGCAATGGCTCGTCAAGATGATAGGCCCTGGCGATGTTTGCCTCGATCTCCGGCGGCAGAGCGCGTTCTGCATCGAAGGGCCCGCCAGGCGCCGCGTGTACCATGAGAAACGCGAGGACAATCACGAGCAACAAAGTGGGAATTGCCCACAGGAGTCGCAGCAAGGCAAATCGCAGCATCAGGCTCTATTATTCGGCGATACTCAGATGCTGACTGTAATGGTAATCCAGCACATTGTCTCCCCAGCCACGAACACGCGGCTTGACCAGGTGCTTGCTGACATAGAAGTAGATGGGGATGACCGGGTGGTCTGCCAACAGCACGCGCTCCGCTTCCTCGAGGTAAAGCCGGCGCCGGGAGGGGTCTGCCTGCTCCGCCGCACGCCGCATCAGGGAATCATACTCCTCACTCGCGTAACCGCTCATGTTCGACGGGTTCCCGCCTTGCAACACCTGCAAGAAAGTGTGCGCGTCGTTGTAGTCGCCCGTCCAGCTCGAGCGAAATACCTGCGTTATTTCCCTGTTGCGCATGTTGGCAAGGAGTACCTGGAACTCCTCGTTGATTAACCTGGCCTCGAAACCGAGTGTCTCCCGCCACATCGACTGAATCGCCAGCGCAATGCGTTGATGTGTATCCGACGTGTTGTAGCGAATCTCCACCTCAAGCGGATTTTTTTCGTCATAACCCGATTCCTTATATAAACGCCTCGCAGCCGCATGACGTTCTGCCGGCGTCATGGCGGCATACGGCAGGCGAATCGCCTTGTAATTATTGACGCCCGGCGGCACCCAGCTATACGCGGGCTCCTCGCCGCGCCCGATAATTTTTTCCGTCAATACCTCGCGGTCGATCGCCATGGACAGCGCCTGCCGCAGTGCCGGGTTGTCCTTGAATGGCGCCCGGGTCACGTTCAGACCATAGTAGTAGACGCCAAGATAAGCTGCGACACGTAACTCCTCCGGCCGCTCTTGCCGGAGGGCGGCAAATGCTTCGGGAGGCACTGTTGCCGTCATATCGAGTTCACCGGCGCGATAACGGTTGAGTTCAACCTGCGGTTCAGGCGTTACGTAAAAATTTACTTTGTCTATGGTCGTGCCGGCATTGTTCCAATAGTGAACATTCCGGCTCAAGTGTATGACCGAGCCCAATTCCCAAGAGTCGAGTTTATAGGCGCCATTCGAGATCAACTTGCCTGCTTTGGCAAACGCGTCCCCATACTCCCCGACGGATGCGGGATGTACAGGAAACGCACTTGGATGCGTCAGCAGGCCCAGAAAATAGGGCGTCGCGTTTCTCAGTCTGATACGGAGATGAAATTTCTCCACCGCTTCAACGGCAAGGCTGTCTATTGCCTTGTTGCCGGCAATGATCTCTGCCGCATTTTCGATGTCCTCGAGCGCCTGAGCATAAAACGCAGCCGTTTCCGGATTTACGAGCCGCCGGAAGCTAAAGACAAAATGCTCGGCGAGCACCGTGTCCCCATTTGACCACCGGGCAGCCGGCCTCAGCCAGAAGTCGTATTGTCGGCCGTCCTCGGAGACTTCCCATTTCTCGGCTGCCGCCGCGATCAACTCGCCGTCTGGCGCATACCCGACCAGCCCCTCGCCGATATCCCGGAGGACATCGGCTGCCTGAATGCTGCGGGACTTGTGCGGATCCAGAGATTCGGGCTCCGGCCCGTTGCCCCGGCGCAGAACAGTCCCGGTACCGCCTTGTGGCCCGGTTGCGCTCAGGTATATGAACGCGGCGAATGCGCAGACCAGCAGGATTATCGCGACGCGGATCGCCCGTTTCTGCCTTGCCGCCATCACGCCGATTTTTTCATCTGGCGCTTCTTGAGATGGATGAGCAGGAGGGCAACAGCAGAAGGTGTCATGCCTTCCAGCCGTGACGCCTGGCCCAGCGTTGCGGGTCTCGTGCTCTCGAGGCGCTGCCTGGCTTCGGTCGACAAGCCCGTCACATTCGAGTACTCGAGGTCAGCGGGCAGTTTCAGCGACTCCTGCTTCGCGTGCCGCTCAATCTCTCGCTGCTGTCTTTCGATATAGCCCTGATACTTGGCCTGCACCTCGACTTGCAGCTCTATCTGCTCAAGCTGTTCGATGCCGATCGAATCGTCCCAATGCGCGCCCCCGACCGGGGAAAGCCTGGCGATATCCCGGTAGCTGTGCTCCGGGCGACGCAACAAATCCGCCGCGAAACATTCCCGCTGCAGATTCCCGCCGAGAATCTCTTTGTCTGCCGCATTCAGATCGGCATTGCGCACAAACTGCCTGGCCAACCGCCGCTGCTCTTGTGCAACAGCATCGCGCTTGGTTTCGAAGATTCGCCAGCGTTCATCATCGACGAGCCCAAGCTCACGCCCGACCGGCGTCAGTCGCAGATCGGCGTTGTCTTCGCGAAGCGAGAGTCGGTACTCAGCGCGGCTGGTGAACATCCTGTACGGCTCGCTGACTCCGCGAGTGATCAGGTCATCGATCAATACCCCGAGATACGCTTCATGACGCGACGGGTACCATTCCTCCAGGTCTTGCGCACGGCGCGCCGCATTAATGCCGGCCAGCAGCCCCTGAGCCCCGGCTTCTTCATAACCCGTGGTGCCGTTTATCTGCCCGGCGAAATAAAGGCCCGACACAAATCGTGTTTCGAGTGTCGGTCGAAGATCACGCGGATCGAAATAGTCATACTCTATCGCGTAACCCGGCTGCGTGATGCGCGCGTTTTCAAAGCCCGGTATCGAGCGCACGAAGCGCAGCTGCGTTGCATGGGGCAGGCTCGTTGAAATGCCGTTCGGATAAACCTCGCGGGTGCGCAGGCCCTCCGGCTCAACGAAGACCTGGTGAGACGTCCTGTCGGCGAAACGAACGATCTTGTCTTCGATCGACGGACAGTAGCGCGGCCCGACGCCCTCGATGATTCCCATGAACATCGGCGACTGCCCGAGCGAGCCGCGAATGATGTCGTGTGTCTCTTCCGTTGTCCCGGTGATATGACAGTGGACCTGCTCCGGGTGATCGCTGCGCGTTCCTGTAAAAGAAAACACCGGTCGCGGTTCGTCGCCCGGCTGCGGTGTCATTACATTGAAATCAATTGTCCTGCCATCGAGTCGCGGTGGCGTCCCGGTCTTCAGCCTGGCAACGCGAAAGGGCATTTCACGCAAACGCGCGGCAAGCAGATTTGCGGGCGGATCGCCGGCGCGACCTCCGGCGTGTTCCGTGCTGCCGATGAGAATGCGGCCGCCCAGAAACGTACCGACCGTCAGAACAACTGTTTTCGCGTAGAACTTGAGACCCTGACCTGTCACGACACCGGCAACCCGATCGCCGGCAACGATCAGGTCCTCCACCGACTGCTGGAACAAAGACAGGCCAGGCTGGTTCTCCAGCATGCTGCGTATGGCCTGGCGGTAGAGTTGTCGGTCCGCCTGCGCCCTGGTCGCCCTGACGGCTGGGCCCTTGCTCGCATTCAGCGTACGAAACTGTATCCCGGCCTGGTCGATCGCCCGCGCCATCGCGCCGCCCATTGCATCGATTTCCCTCGTCAGGTGTCCCTTGCCAATGCCGCCGATGGCCGGATTGCAACTCATCTGTCCAAGCGTTTCGATGTTCTGCGTAATAAGAAGCGTGCGCGCACCGGACCGTGCGGCAGCGAGTGCCGCTTCCGTTCCGGCGTGGCCGCCGCCAATCACAATGACATCGATTTCGGTGTTCATGACGCTGGTTAAAAATTGAGCAATACGAGGCGGGCCATTCTAATGCGGGGGCGCACGCGGCGCCATAATGCTTTACTTAATTTCGTGGAGCTTGGAAGATAGCGGCGCTGCTCACATAGCGGCGCCGGGCACCATGGGACGACAGCTTGAGACCACGTTTTACTCTGACAGCCGCGCTGTGCGCGATTTGCACCCTGCCGGCGGCGGCGGCCAATCTCGTTCTCGAGGAGTGTCGCATCAGCGGCGGTGCCGGCTTTCGCGGGATCACGGCGCGCTGCGGAACCCTCGAAAGACATGAAGACCCGTCGGACAAGAATTCACCCCTGCTTTATTTGAGTGTCGCGGTCGTGCCGGCCCTGAGCCTGGAGCCGGAGCCCGACGCTTTTGTTCCGATTGCCGGTGGTCCCGGTCAGTCGACCATAGAATTCTATGCGCTGCTGTCACATGCCTTCGAGCAAATACGACGCACACGAGATATCGTGTTGCTCGATCAACGCGGGACGGGTAACTCAGCGCGCATGGAATGCGATATCGGCGATGAGATCGTGGCGGGTCAATTAACGACCGAACAAACCATCGCTGCGGCCGAGGACTGTCTCGAAGCGCTGCCTTACAGGCCTGAGTTTTTTACGACCAGTGTTGCCGTCGGCGATCTGGAAGCTTTGCGTATCGCGCTCGGCATTCCCCGGTTCAATCTTTACGGGGTCTCCTACGGCACGCGGGTAGCACAGCATTATGTGCGTCGTTACCCGGGCTCTGTGCGCACAGTCATCCTCGATGGTGTCGTGCCGCCACAGCTGGCACTCGGCGCCGGGATCGCCGTAGAGGCGCAGAAGGCCCTGGAGAGAATTTTTGCTCGCTGCGTGGAAGATACTGCATGTAATGCGCGCTTCCCGGGGCTCGTCGATGTGTTTGCGGTACTGGAGGAACGCCTGGTGGCCGGCGGAGTCTCGGTCGATCTGGCCAATCCGCTGACCGGCGTTCCACAGACGCTGCAATTCGGCGCTGCGGAGCTCGCCGGTGCGATACGTCTCATGAGCTACAACCCGCACACGGTTGCGCTGATTCCTTTATTGATCCACGAGGCCGTAATAGGGAATTATGCGCCGCTCGCGTCACAGTTTCTTATGGCAGTGGAGCGCATGTCGGACTTGCTCGCCATTGGCATGCACAACGCTGTTGTCTGCACCGAGGACGCCCCATTTTACGCTGCCGAAAGCGTCAGCCGGGAGGCGCTCGAATCAACCTATATCGGCCCGATGCAACTCGAGGCCCTCGAGGCAATCTGTTCGGTCTGGCCAGCCGGTGTGCTGGACCCGGAATTCAAAGCGCCGCTGGCTACCGACACGCCCGTACTCTTGCTATCCGGTGATGCGGACCCGGTTACGCCACCGCATTTTGCCGAGCTCGCCGCCGTGGCTCTCGGCAACGCGCGGCACCTGATTGGCCGCAACCAGGGTCACGGCCAGGCTGCTACTGCTTGCATGCCGGAAGTCATGGGCCGCTTTGTCGAAGCCGCCAGCGTCGCCGATCTCGATGCCGATTGCCTGATACGTCAGTTTGCGATGCCCTTCTTTCTCGACTTCTCGGGACCCGAACCGTGATTTCCGTACAGGGCCTTTGCAAGTCCTTCGGCGACATAAAAGCTCTCGACGGCGTCAGCTTCGAAGCACAGGATGGCCGCGTCACCGGTTTGCTCGGGCCGAACGGCGCTGGCAAATCGACCGCGCTCAGGATTCTGTACACGGTGCTCAAACCTGATTCGGGTTCGGCAACGATCGACGGCATAGACGTCGTCGCCGAAAGCCTGAAAGCTCGCAGCCATATCGGCACGTTGCCGCACGCCTCGGGCCTGTATCCGCATCTGACGGCGAGAGAAAACATCGTTTATTACGCCAGGCTGTACGGCATGAGTTGCGACATCATCGACGAGCGCGTGCAAAAAGTGATCGAGCAACTCGATATAAGAGATTTCGCCGACAGGCGAACCAAAGGGTTTTCGCAGGGGCAAAGAACAAAAGTCGCTCTGGCGCGCGCCCTTGTGCACGAGCCCCGCAACATCATCCTCGATGAGCCGAGTAACGGCCTGGACGTCATGGCCACCCGCTCCCTGCGCGCTTTGATCCGGGAGCTCCGGTCTGCCGGTAAATGCATTTTATTTTCGAGCCACGTCATGCAGGAAGTCGCACAGCTCTGTGATGAAATCGTAATCATTGCCGAGGGGCAGGTCGCATTACACGACAGCGCTGAGGGCATCAGGAACAGAACGGGCTGTGATGACCTCGAGGACGCTTTCGTTAAAGCCATCAACCTGGCTGGCACACCGCTATGAATCCGCTGCGCACCGTTTTTGCGAAAGAGGTACGGGACAACCTGCGTGATCGGCGGACCTTGCTTTCTGCCTTGCTGATGGGCCCGCTTTTCGGTCCGATACTGTTTGCGTTCGTAATCAACATCTCTCTCAAACAATCACTCTCTGATGACAGCGAACCACTCGATGTGCCAGTCATCGGCCAGCAGCATGCGCCCAACCTGATCGCTTTTCTAGCAAGCAACAACATCAATATCAGCGCGGCGCCGGCAGACCGTACGGCGGCGATCGAAGCGGTAAAGACCGGCGAGCACGACCTCGTGCTTGTCATTCCCGAGACTTTCGGCGCACAGCTCGCCGACACGGTCCCGGCAATGGTAGAGGTCATTTCCGACCTTGCTAACACCCAGGCACAACGCCAGTCCCGGCGCGCCGTGCGTGCCCTGCGCTCATACAATCAGCAGCTTGCAGCGATGCGGCTCGTGGCCCGGGGCGTCAGCCCGACAGTTCTTCGTCCCCTGAACATAGACGTCGTCGATGTATCCACCCCGAGCGGACGCTCTGCCCTGTTGCTCGGCATGCTGAGTTACTTTTTTGTCTTCGCGCTTTTGACCGGCGGCATGAACCTGGCGATTGATTCGACCGCCGGAGAGCGGGAACGCGGCTCCCTGGAGCCACTGCTGTGCCTGCCGGTCACCCGCGATCAGTTGATTTTCGGCAAGATATTTGCCGCGTGCCTGTTCATGGCCATGTCACTCGGCTTAAGCCTTGTATCGTTCCATGTGATGCTGAAATTTGTGCCACTCGAAAAGCTGGGCATGACGCCGAACTTCGGGCTGCTTGTGGTGGCGAAAGCGTTTCTGTTATTCGTGCCGTTTACTCTGCTCGGTGCTTCGCTCATGACCCTCGTGGCATCGTTCACGAAGAGCTTCAAGGAAGCCCAAACCTGGCTTAGCGTGGTGCTTCTTGCGCCAACGCTGCCGATCCTCATCGTCAGCATTCTGATGGTCCGCCCGAGCACGGGGCTGATGCTCATCCCGAGTCTGAGCCAGCACCTGTTGCTCGTTGGTCTTATCAAGAACGAGCCGGTTAACATGCTGCACGTCATTGTCTCGGTCAGCGGCACATTGATTGTCGGTGGGATCGTGACATTGATTTGTGCGCGCCTGTACCGGCGCGAGGGCCTCCTGGGTTAGCCCGGTAGGGATGATCCTGTATTGTTCTCGCAAGGCCCCGTGGAATAGACTGCCTTTATGGAGGACTGCTGACGTCCCGATATTTTCTGTTGATCCTTTTTTTTGGCGCCGCTGCTGGCTGTTCACCGGCCGATAACGCAAATGCCCCTTTCGGGCAGAGTACACCTGCCGCAACTGCGGGCGATTTGCTGGCCAGCCGATGTGCGTATGAAAGGGCGTGCGCCGGTTGTCACGATGCAGGGCTCAATGGTGCGTCGGCCGTGGGCGACCAGGAGGCCTGGGCAGACCGAGCTTCGTTATGGGTAGCAGTGCTCGAGGAACAGGCGAAAGAGGGCTATCTGGACATGCCCGCCAGGGGTGGCGATCCCGCCCTCTCCGCCGGTGAGGTCGCCGCTACCACAGAGTACATGCTGTCACTGACTCATCCCGATCGTCCTGTAGACTGAAGCATTGACCTGAGCCCCGCAGCAGTTGTCCAAGAAGGCTATTTGCCGATACAGAACGTCGAGAAGATTTTCCCAAGCAGGTCGTCGCTCGTGAACGAGCCGGTAATCTGGCCCAGCGCTTCCTGGGCAAGTC
>JAPUKV010000056.1 GCA_027295475.1 Pseudomonadota bacterium | reverse complement strand
TCGGGGGCTTTTATGGTTCTGGCGGAGAGAGAGGGATTCGAACCCTCGAAGGGCTTCAAACCCTTACTCCCTTAGCAGGGGAGCGCTTTCAACCGCTCAGCCATCTCTCCTATTGACCGCCGCGGGCGGATGGGGGAGCCGAATTATTACTTAGCGGGTGGTCCGAGGTAAAGATCAGCTCCAGGCTTATTGGTCCTGGTCCGCCGGCTTTTCAGCTTCTTTGGCGTGCTTTTCGTTCTGGATTCGTTCGTATATCTCTTCCCGATGGACGGGCACGTCCTTGGGGGCATTGATGCCGATGCGAACCTGGTTCCCTTTTACGCCTAATACGGTAATGGTGATATCGCTACCGATCATTACTGTCTCACCGGCGCGTCGCGTAAGGATCAGCATGACTTCCTACTCCTGCTTCGCGAGAGCTGGTCCCGCTTATTATTACGCCCGTTCTATCCCTTAGACGATCATAATTCTAGTCGATTTTACGGTCGTGTGCCCATCTGGGCGGGGCATATGGTGCCGCCGGACCTTATTTATGATCGGCCTGGCTGTCAGGCTAATTGTTCCGCTACCCAGCCCGGGACAGAACCGAGCGCGGCATCAAGTGCTTCCGGTTTGCTGCCACCCGCCTGCGCGAAATCAGGCCTGCCGCCGCCTTTGCCACCGACCTGCTCAGCAACCGGACGGATGACATCGCCGGCACGAATCCTGTCGACCGCGTCTTTGGTAACACCGGCGGCCAAACGAACCTTACCCTTGTCAACAGAGCCCAGTACGACCACCGCACTTTCGAATGTGTCCTTGAATCGATCGACTGCATCGCGGAGCATCTTGGCGTCGGCGCCGTCCATACGTGTCGCGAGAACGTTCAGGCCACTGACGACGACGATATCCTCGCTGAAATCACCTGTTTTGCCACTTAATAGCTTTTGCCTGGTCGCATCGAGCTCTTTTTCAAGCCCTTTCAGCCGGCGGAGAAGCTGTTCAACTCTTGCGGGCACCTCATCCCGTGGACTGCGCAACAACAAGGCAACGTTGTCCAGCGCCGCCTGATTCTCATTTATCCACGCCATTGCCTGCTTGCCGCCGACGGCCTCTATGCGACGAATGCCAGAGGCCACGCCACCTTCTGACGTAATTTTGAAAATGCCTATGTCGCCCGTGCTGCTCACATGGGTACCGCCACACAGCTCGACCGAAAAATCTCCAAGACGCAACACTCGAACTTCATCATCGTATTTTTCACCGAACAGTGCGATGGCGCCTGATGCAACCGCATCGTCGTAGTTCATCAGTTTCGTGTCAGCCGCGATGTTCTTGCGGATTTCATCGTTGACGAGCTCTTCGATTTCATGGAGCTGTTCAGGGCTTACCGGTTCATCGTGCGAGAAGTCGAAGCGCAGGCGATCCCGAGCGACTAGTGAACCCTTCTGCTGGACATGGTCGCCCAAGACCTGCCTGAGTGCTGCATGCATCAGATGCGTTGCCGAGTGATGGAGAACAATGGCCTGCCGTCGCTCACCGTCCACTTTGGCAGTGACCGTCTCTCCGACCTTAATTTTTCCAATCTGCACCCGGCCGATGTGCGCGATCGCCTTGCCACTTTTCTGCGTATCGCTAACAAGAAACGTCCCGTTCGCGGCTTCGAGTATGCCGGTGTCGCCGACCTGGCCGCCGCTTTCTGCATAAAACGGTGTCGACTTGAGTATCGCGGTGCCATTCTCGCCTTTCGTAAGCGATTTGACAGACTTGTCTTCTTTGTACAACGCAACGATTTCGATCTGTTCCTCAATCTGCTCGTACCCGGTAAAGTCAGTATCGAAGTCCGACCTGCCGGAAAATTTCACGGGACCGGTGCCGGCCGTGACACTGAAACTGCTGGCAGCTCTCGCCCGATCGCGCTGCGCCGACATCAGTACTTCAAATACTTTCTGATCGATCGTCAACCCGCGTTCACGTGCGATGTCGGCGGTAAGGTCGACGGGAAAACCGTAGGTATCAAAGAGCTTGAATACGACATCGCCGGGTATCTCCTTACCGTCCAAACTGGAGATTGCAGACTCGAGGATCTCCATGCCCTGGTCCAGCGTTTTTGCGAAACGCTGTTCTTCCTTCTTGAGGGTTTTCTCGACGTGCGCTCTTGCTTTCACAAGCTCAGGAAAGGCTTCGCCCATCTCCCTGCACAGGGGTTCTACCAATTTATGGAAGAAAGTGTCATCGACGCCAAGTTTCTTGCCATGGCGAATAGCGCGCCTGATAATTCTGCGCAATACGTATCCCCTGCCCTCGTTGCCCGGCAATACGCCGTCGACGATCAGGAATGCGCAGGCGCGAATGTGATCGGCGATGACGTTCAATGAATTCGAGCGATCATTTTTTACGCCAAGAATTTTCGCCGTCGCGGTAATCAGGTTCGCGAACATGTCGATGTCGTAGTTGCTATGTACACCCTGCAATACGGCCGCTGTTCGTTCGAGGCCCATTCCCGTATCGACCGACGGCTTTGGCAGCGGCGTCATCTCTCCGCTTGCAGCGCGGTCGAACTCCATGAAAACGAGGTTCCAGATCTCGACGAAGCGGTCACCATGTTCATCCGGTGACCCGGGCGGGCCGCCGGCAACATCCGGGCCGTGGTCGTAGAAGATTTCGCTGCATGGACCGCAGGGCCCTGTGTCACCCATCGCCCAGAAATTGTCTTTAGCACCCATTCGTGAGAAGCGATCGGGATCGATCTTGATGTCATTGAGCCAGATGTCTGCGGCTTCGTCGTCTTCGTCGAAGACGGTGATCCAGAGTCGCTCCGGAGGCAGGCCGAGATCCTCTGTCAGGAACTCCCACGCGAGTCTTATTGCCTCTTTTTTGAAATAGTCGCCGAAACTGAAGTTGCCGAGCATCTCGAAAAATGTGTGGTGTCTGCCCGTATAGCCGACGTTTTCGAGATCGTTGTGTTTGCCGCCGGCGCGGACGCAACGTTGCGACGTCGCCGCTCTCTTGTATTTTCTCTCGTCCAGACCGAGGAAAACATCCTTGAATTGAACCATGCCGGCATTGGTAAAGAGCAAAGTCGGATCATTGGCTGGTACAAGCGGCGAGCTCGGGACTAGCTCATGGCCCCGCTTTCTGAAGAATTCCAGAAAGGCCTGACGCAACACGTTAGTTGTCATGGATTTCATCGAAAAGTCTTGCGCCGGTGCGGTGAATCAACAGCCTTAGTGTAGCGGGATCAGCTAGCCATCACCACGCGGCGCAATCGCCGCCTGGATCTGGCCCGACTCAAAACCACGGTATTGCAGGAAGCGCATCTGGCGCGCCTTTTCTTTGAATTCGACCGGCAACTCTGCACCGAATTTTTTCTCCCTGGTTTGCCTGGCCAGGGCCCTCCAGTCTTCCTCGCACTCCGACAAGAGCTCATCGATTAGGCCGGCTTCGAGCTTCCGCTCACCAAGATCAAGCCGGATTCGAACTGGCCCCTTACCCTGATTGATGCGGGACTGCATAAAGTTCTCGATAAATCGGCGATCGCACTGCAGGCCCTCGCAAGCCAGGCGATCGACGGCGACTCTCGCCGTCTCAGTACCAAATCCTGCGCCCTCGAGTTTGGCCTGGAGTTCGAGTCGGCCGTACTCGCGCCGGGCAAGATAATCCACCGCCTTTTTGCGTGCCGCGATCGGATCGCAAAAAGGATCGTCCTCTCCGGGTGTGAAAAGGTCCTTGTTCAGCTCGTTGACGGAGTGAACAGTTTCAGACATCCGGGAACCCTCTCACTTGCCTGTTTCGCTTTGCGTTGCTGGCCCAGCCGCTCAAATAGCTGCGAGCTCTGCCACTCAGGCCTCTTTGGCGACAGCCTCC
>JAPUKV010000055.1 GCA_027295475.1 Pseudomonadota bacterium | reverse complement strand
GCCACTGGTGACGATTGATGGCGCTGATGCGCGAGATTTCGACGACGCTGTTTTCTGTGCGCCATCCGGGAGTGGCTGGCGCCTTGTCGTCGCGATTGCCGACGTCGGCCACTACGTTGAAAAAGACACTCCGCTCGACCGGGAAGCGATCAAACGGGGGACATCCGTCTATTTTCCTGACCGGGTCGTACCGATGTTGCCGGAGGTGCTTTCGAATGGGCTGTGTTCGTTAAAACCCAAGGTCGATCGTCTGTGCATGGTCTGTGACATGAAAATCAGCACGGACGGAAAAGTGACACGGTCGAAATTCTATGAGGGGTTGATGCGTTCGGCCGCTCGCCTGACTTATGAGCAGGTCAACGAATTGCTCTCGAACGACGCAAAGACCACGGTGTCGGGCAGTTTGCACAAGCCGCTGAGGGATTTACATGATTTGTACAAGGCACTGGCCAGGGCTCGCAGACGGCGCGGTGCAATCGAGCTGGATATTCCCCAGACGCGAATCAGGCTTGATGACAAAGGTGCGGTCAGGAGCATTGAATCGGTGCCGCGCAACGATGCGCATCGACTGATCGAAGAGTGCATGATTGCCGCGAATGTGCAGGCGGCAAATTTCCTGCGCCGGCATCGCATTGCGGCTCTTTATCGAATTCACGCAAAGCCCGACCCGGATCGGTTCGACGACTTACGTCAGTATCTTTTGAGTCTCGGTCTCAAAGTGCCGCATTCGGAGCATGTCGAACCCCGACAGTTCAACCAGATCCTGACGCAGGTACAGGGTCGTCCGGACGCGCAGGCGATATCCATGGTCATGTTGAGATCGCTGGCGCATGCTGAATACAGCCCTAGAAACATCGGACATTTCGGACTGTCGCTCGATGCCTACGCGCACTTCACCTCTCCGATTCGCCGCTATCCGGACCTGCTCGTGCATCGCGCCATCCGTCACATTGTCCGTGGCGGCAAGGCCGGCAGCCATGGATACGACGGCGGCAGCATGGAACGTCTTGGCGCGATCAGCTCGGCACACGAGAGGAGGGCAGAGGACGCCACACGAGAGGTCGAGGCATGGCTGAAATGTCAGTTCATGTCGGACAAGATCGGCGATGATTTTGATGGCCGCATAACCGGAGTCACGAACTTCGGTGTTTTTGTGCAACTTCCCGACTTGCAGATCGACGGTCTTGTCCATGTCACGAGCCTGCCAAATGATTACTATCATTTCCAGCAGCGAGAATTGTGCCTGGTCGGAGAACGGACGGGCACGAGATACGGGCTCGGCGATGAATTACGCGTAACGGTTGCCCGCGTCGATCTCGATTTGAAACGTATTGATTTCCGCTTGAGCGGAGAGAATGCCAACGGGCGCCGGGCGGCTCGAAGGGGCAGGCGTTGAGTAAATCCCGTTTTGTCAGCGGTCTTCGTGCCGTCGAGCAGCTCCTCGCGAGCCGCAAGGTCGAGGTCAGAAAACTCTTTGCCGAGTATCAAACTGCCAATCCCAGAGTTGAGTCTCTGATTGCCAAAGCCAGGGAACTCGGCATCGAGATTCAGGCAGCCAACCGCGCACGATTGCAGCAGATAAGCGGCGAATCACGGCACCAGGGCGTCGTTGCAGAGATCAGGCGCAGCACGACGCTCGACGAGGCTGGTTTGCGAACGCTGGTCGAACAACGCCTCACGGAGTCCCCCGACGCGCCGCTCCTGTTACTCGTCCTGGACGGGGTTCAGGATCCGCACAATCTCGGCGCCTGCCTGCGCACCGCGGAGGCTGCCGGAGCTGATGCAGTCATTGTGCCGCGGCATGGTGCCGCCGGGCTCGGGCCCACCGTGAGCAAGGTCGCGGCCGGCGCAGCGGAGTCGCTGCCATTCGTACCCGTCGTCAACCTGAGGCGGGTGCTGTCCTGGTTATCGGACTATTCGGTCCGGGCGATCGGGACCAGTGATGAAGCTGAAGAGAGCCTGTTCGACTGCGATTTGTCCGGCCCGGTCGCGATCGTCATGGGTGGTGAAAATTCGGGTCTTGGCAAAGGCATCGCCAATCGATGCAGCAATCTCGTCAGCTTGCCGATGCGCGGCGAGGTGGCCAGCCTGAACGTGTCTGTCGCTGCCGGCATCTGCCTGTACGAAGTGCTTCGGCAACGACGACAAAAACAATAGGGGTCGAATCGCTAAGCTCGCCTAGCGGTTCGACCCCTATTGCGGCTTAGCGATTCGACCCCTGCTGTTTTTTGGCTTGCGCTGGCCTGCCTGCTTGGGTAGCATTCGCATCCCCGTCATGGTGGCGGGATAACCTCTTGCCTCACCGGTCAGACCGGGAGGCTGTAATCCGTAAGGGGAGACAATGAGACACTACGAAATCGTGTTTCTGGTTCATCCGGACCAGAGCGAACAGGTACCTGCCATGGTGGAACGCTACCAGGGCATGGTTACTAACTCAGGTGGCAAGGTTCACCGCTTCGAAGACTGGGGTCGCCGTCAGCTGGCTCACCCGATCAACAAAGCCCACAAGGCGCACTTCGTTCTGCTGAACGTCGAGTGCAATCACGATGTCCTGACGGAAATCACCAGTGCATTTCGCTTCAACGATGCCGTGCTTCGTAATCTTGTGATTAGCCGTAAAGAGGCAATCACCGAAGCGTCGCCAATGTCGATCGCTGTAGAGGAAGAAAAAGTCAAGGAACGCGAGTCACAACGTCGGCGTGATGCGAAAGCTGCCGCGGAATCCGCGATGCGTACAGAGACCGGCGATAAATCCTCAGCCCCATCGGGCGAAGGCGACAAAAAGGCAGCGGCAGACGATACAGCCCCCGCGGATGAACCGGCAGCAGAGCAGACAGATGACAGTGCTGCGGCGAGCACTGAAAAACCCACTGCAGCTCCTGCAGATAAGCCGGCAGCAGAGCAGACAGATGACAGTGCTGCGGCGAGCACTGAAAAACCCACTGCAGCTCCTGCAGATAAACCGGCAGCAGAGCAGACAGACGACAGTGCTGACGCGAGTACTGAAGAATCCACCGCAGACGCAGCCGAGGATACGGCGGCCGAAGCCAAGAGCGCCTGACGGAGAAATGATATGAGTCGTTATTCACGGAGACGCAAGTATTGCCGTTTCACGGCCGAGGGCATCACGGAGATCGATTACAAGGATCTCAATTTGCTCAAGGCGTATGTCACGGAGACTGGAAAAATCGTGCCTAGTAGAATTACGGGCACGAAAGCCCATTACCAGAGACAACTGTCGACAGCAGTAAAACGCGCTCGTTATCTGGCACTTCTGCCATATACCGACCGGCATTAAAGTCCGCGGGGTAAAGGTAAGAGCGTGCAACCGCTAGCCGCATGGCTGGTTGCCCGACCGGAGCGAGCAGTCTTTATTTTGATTGCCTCGTTCCTGCTGCCGATCACGCAGATTCTGGGCAGCGCTATATTGGTGTTGTTGGTATTGACTCGGGGCCCAGGACGAGCGGCGGTTTCGGCGGCGTTCGGTTTCGGCGCAATACTGGCGCTAGCGCTTGTTAGCAAAGTGCCGGTGTCACAATTGTTTCAGGTCGTATTAACGATCTGGTTGCCGGGAATGGTTCTGGCGTTATTGTTGCAACGCATGAGGTCACTGACCTTACTGTTGCAGACCACGGTCCTCGTGGCCATGGTCGTCATCGCCGGATTGTATGTTGTGCTTGGCGATCCCGCGGCCTATTGGTACGCCATGCTGGAGCATTTCGCCGGTGTGTGGCGGGATGCCGGATTGCAGCAGGAGGCAGAAATATTTGTCGAGCTGCTGCCGTATGCACCGCAGATGACAGGGATTTTTGTCTCGATCGGCTGGTTGTTGCATGTCGTTGCGTTCCTGGCCGGATACGCAGCCTACATCAGCCTGCCAGGCCAGTCAGACGGGTTCGGCCGGTTTTCGGACTTGAATTTCGGCCGGATACTGGCCCTGGCCTTAGCGCTGGCGTCGATAGTGGCGATGATCACCGCTGCAATCTGGGTGCAGAATGTTGCGTTTGTACTGTTCGTAATTTTCTGGCTGCAGGGACTGGCGTTATTGCATTGGTTGCGCCGCGCAGGGCGGCTGCCAACGGTTGTGCTGGCGGCAGTATATGTGCTGACGGTACTGCTGGGCCCGGTGCTTATAACTGTGGTCGGCGTGATAGGTTACACAGATGCGTGGTTCAACTATCGACCTCGCATTGACAAGAAATGAGTGCTTGCGCTGAACATTGCGGCAGGCAAATCGTAAGAGACAGGTAACAGGGTTTGAAATATGAACGTTATTTTATTGGACAAGGTTGAGAATCTCGGCGATATCGGCGATCTGGTCACCGTCAAGCCAGGTTACGGCCGTAATTACTTGTTGCCCTCGGGCAAAGCATCACTGGCCACGCCGGACAACATTGCGGAATTTGAGGCCCGACGCGCTGACCTGGAAAAACATGCGGCCGAGGAGTTGGCTGCAGCCAATGCGCGCGCCGAGCTGGTGCAGGGCATGGAGCTTGTCATACAAGCCAATGTAGGCCCGGAGGGCAAGTTGTTCGGCTCGGTGGGTCCCATTGATATCGCTGATGCCTGCGAAAAGGTTGGCGTCGAGATCGCGCGCAGCGAAGTGCGCATGCCCGACGGACCCATCCACGAGGTGGGCGATTTTACGGTGGGCCTGCATTTTCACTCGGATGTAAATGCCGAAATCACGGTCAAAGTCGTCGCGGACGAAGAGCCGGTCATGTGATACCGTAGTGACACTACGACCCGGGTCGAATGATTAAAAAAACATGATGAAGGGCGGACGTAAAGCGCTCGATACTGGCGATAGCCACATTTAGCGATAGCTACAACTGACGATAGCCTGAGGACTTTTCTGAATGGTTCGAGCGCTGGACGACGGGGCAGCAATCGATTCAGCCGAACACCAGCTGAAGATGCCGCCGAATTCCATAGAGGCCGAGCAGTCATTGCTTGGCGGCCTCATGCTCGACAACGCGGCGTGGGATAAAGTTGCCGACCTGATCGTTGCGTCAGACTTCTACCGCAAAGACCACCGGCTGATTTTCGCCGGTATCGCGGAACTCGCCGAAACCAGCAACCCCTGCGACGTCGTTACCCTGTCCGAGTTCCTGGACAATCGTGACGAACTCGAAGCCTCCGGTGGCCTTGAATACCTCGCAATGCTGAGCAACGAGACTCCAGGTGCGGCAAACGTCCGCGCTTATGCCAGGATTCTCAGGGAGCGGTCGACGCTCAGATCCCTGATCAGTGCCGGTAACCAGATCAGCGGCAGTGCTTTTGCCACAGATGGACGCAGCGCCTCCGACCTCGTCGACGAGGCAGAAAGGCTGGTATTTGAAATCGCCGAGAAAGGCTCACGGGGGCAGGTCGGCTTCAGGCACCTGAAAAGCATTCTTCCTGACGCAGTAGATCGAATCGATCTTCTGCATCAGTCGGGCGGCAACATCACCGGTATCCCGACCGGATTTACCGAATTCGACAAGTTGACGGCAGGTTTACAGGCGGGCGAGCTGATCGTGATTGCGGGGCGGCCCTCGATGGGAAAATCAACACTTGCAGTCAATATCGCAGAAAACGCGGCGATTGGCGCCAAGGTGCCGACCGCAATCTTCTCCATGGAAATGCCTTCCCAGCAACTGGCGTTTCGGATGATTTCATCACTCGGACGTGTCGATCAGACGCACCTGCGAACCGGCAATTTTCCTGACGAAGACTGGTCACGCATTAATACTGCCGTGCAGCTAATGTCGGATGCACCGATCTTCATCGATGATTCGGCGTCTCTGTCGCCGACGGAAATTCGTGCGCGGGCCAGACGTCTGAAACGCGAGCACGGCCTCGGCCTGATCGTGGTGGATTACTTGCAGCTTATGCAGGTTCATGGCAGCACGGAAAATCGCGCTACCGAAATATCCGAAATTTCCCGGTCACTCAAAGCGCTGGCCAAGGAACTCGAGTTACCGATCATTGCGCTGTCTCAGTTGAATCGCAGTGTGGAACAAAGAACGGACAAAAGACCCGTAATGTCGGACCTCCGGGAGTCAGGTGCGATCGAGCAGGACGCGGACCTGATTGTCTTTATCTACCGGGAGGAGGTTTATAATCAGGATACACCGCGCAAAGGCATCGCAGACATCAATATTGCCAAACAGCGCAACGGCCCTATCGGGGATTTCCCCCTGACATTTGTCGGCCGCTTCACGAAGTTCGAGAACTGGGTTCCCGAAGCCTACGCGGATGAGGCCTATCCGTGACTTTTGGGGCACGGGCAGTCATCAGGCTCGGCGCACTCAAGCATAATCTCAAAGTAATTCGCGAAATGGCGCCGGGTACCCGGGTGATGGCCGTCATTAAAGCCAATGCCTATGGCCACGGGATGCTTGCGGTGGCGAAGACGCTTGCTGATGCTGATAGCCTTGCTGTTGCCCGCCTAAACGAGGCGCAGGCATTGCGCGAAGGCGGTATCGAATCTCCGATCGTAATACTTGAAGGTGTTTTTACCGGCGAAGATCTTGATATGGCAGTCGATGCCGGTTGCGACATCGTTGTCCATTGCATCGAGCAATTCGAGTTGCTGGAGCAGCTCGAAGCCGGACGGCTGACCATTTGGCTGAAATTCGACACCGGCATGAATCGTCTGGGCTTTCGTGTGTCCGATGCGCAGGCACTCATCTATCGCGCACGAGAGTGCAGGGCCATCGGGGATTTGCGATTGATGAGCCATCTTGCGAATGCCGATGACCGGCAGGACGA
>JAPUKV010000054.1 GCA_027295475.1 Pseudomonadota bacterium | reverse complement strand
TACAGGAATATCCTTCACCGTCTCCGCTGAGGATCGCACTCGGCTTGAGGCGGTCATCTTTCACCCGTCTTCGCCGCAGAAGCATGTCTGGCGCTGCCGCATCGTGCTTCTGAGCGCCGACGGTCTGGGCACGGCCGCGATCATGGCGTCGACGGCCAAGTCCAAGACCTGCGTCTGGCGCTGGCAGGAACGGTTCATGCGCGAGGGCGTCGATGGCTTGCTGCGGGAGAAGACAAGGCCGCCCGGCATCGCCAGAACAGCGGACGGGAAAGTTGCGGAGTTGATCCGCCTGACGCAGGCGCCGCCGCCGCATGAGGCGACGCACTGGACGATCCGGGCGATGGGAAAGGCCGTGGGGCTGGCGGCATCGACCGTGCGGTCGATCTGGAAGGCGCATGGGCTTTCTCCGCATCGCTGGCGTCAGTTCAAGCTGTCCAACGACCCGGCATTCGCGCAGAAACTGCGGGATGTCGTCGGCCTCTACGTCGCGCCGCCCGCCCATGCGGTGGTGCTGTCGTTGGATGAAAAGTCGCAAATTCAGGCACTTGACCGCACCCAGCCCGGCCTGCCGCTGAAAAAGGGGCGCGGGCCGACCATGACCCACGACTACAAGCGCAACGGGACGACGACCCTGTTCGCCGCGCTCAACGTGCTGGACGGGTCCGTCATCGGGCGCAACATGCAGCGTCACCGGCATCAGGAATTCATCAAGTTCCTCAACCAGATCGAGCGCGATGTGCCGGCGGGAAAGATAATCCACGTGATCCTCGACAACTACTGCACCCACAAGCACGCCAAGGTGCGCGCCTGGCTGGGGCGCCACCCGCGCTGGACCTTCCATTTCATCCCGACGTCAAGCTCGTGGCTCAACGCGGTGGAGGGCTTTTTCGCCAAGCTGACCCGGCGAAGACTGAAGCACGGTGTGTTTCACTCTGTCGTCGATCTGCAGGTCGCCATCAACCGCTTCATCGCCGAACACAACGATACCGAAGCGAAGCCATTCATCTGGCGAGCCGACCCCGATGAGATTATCGCCGCCAGAAACCGAGGGTTACAAATGTTGGATTCAATCCACTAGTTCTGCTCCTTGCCTTCCGGCGGTGTCGGGTCAAAGAAGATATCCGCCTGGGCGCCTGTGTCCCAGTTGTATTCATGGCGCCGCCACGATGCCGCTCCAGAAGCCGGGAGCCCAGAAGTTTTGCAAGAACAGACGCAAAACGCCGATGGATTCGCCTCGCGCGAGCAGTTCGATATGCAAAGCGTGTGCGGACAACGCGAAAACCAGACTCGTCAGTATGACGTAATAACCGAAGTACAGGAATTTGCGTTGTCGCGTGTCCGGCATCCGATACAAGGACCATGCTGGCGCGACATAGGCGATGAAGGCCCATAGCAGTGCAATCATCCAATAAACCATTGTTTGGAACGATTCGCTCGCCTGCAAGAGCTCCGCAGTGGTTGTGTTCACGCCGGCTGCGGTAAAGGTAGTCTCGCCGAGACTAACGTGAAACAGCACGATGAACCCCGCAAAAATGCCGCCAATTGTTTGCACGATCGCCACATACATGGTCATTTCGCCAATTGCGAAGATCGTGACGTCGCTTTTGCCCTCCGAATCCAAGCGCTCGGATAACAGCATCAGGATGGCGGACACCGTCCCGACGGAGAGACTGGCAACAATGGAAAAGAACACGTTGAGCCCTGTCAGGATCTGCAGCGAGAAATGGCGGTCCGTGCTGCTGAGAAAAATACCCAGCGCAAAAATGTCGATTGTGAGAATGAAGCCGATAACCTGCAGTCGCGCGCGACTGACATTCAGGGCAATGGTTATTTTCCGGTCATGCACGTTCAGGTTCCGCCCGTGCCCCCGAAAGTGGGCACTGAATCTGGTTGCCGGTTAAACACACGCACGATAGTCCGTGGTGCGAGTCCGGGCGCAAGTCAATTTACGGCTTCCCAAGCGCAGCCCTCGGTTTGGCCAACTTGATCAGCTTGATGCCCAGCTCCGCGCGATAACCGTGTATCTCCTTGACGTCCAATTCGCGCATGAAATTGATGATGCCTCGACTGATGACCTGTCCGGGAACCATGATCGGAAAGCCGGGGGGGTACGGAATCACGAAGTTGGCTGACACAAGATCCGGACCCTTGCGGAGGCGTTCGTCGATTTCCTTGCTGAACAGCGTGATATGTTCGCAGTTCTTCGCCTCGTAAGCGGCAAAGAAGGCCTCACGCATTTTCCCCTCGCGGGTCTTGCTCTTGGGGTTGTTGCGATACTTGTCGTGAAAATGACTGAAGTCCGGCAGGTCAGGCACATCCTCCATCAACGACTTGACGCGGGCAACAAATGCGGCCTTGTCGCCACGGCTGGCGCGGGCGAGACGATTGTCCAGCTGACGTGACATCTTGACGAGGGTCTCGATGACGTAAGCTGTGGCGCTGCGCGAGTTGTTGATATTGGACTGAAACAGCACGGTGTTTCGCGTCGTCTTGTTGAGTTGAATGTCATACTCTTCGGCGAGAATGCCCTTGAACTCTGTGCCGTCATAGCCGGCCGTTCCGCAGACGAGCGTCAGGCGCGTCGGGTCGAGTGCAAATTCGTCGTCTTCCCAGGCATCCACCACTGTCTTCCAGGTGACCGACGGGTCATTATAGCTCGAAAGACCGGATTTGCGATACTCCGCCGGTATCAAGTCAGCGGGTTCGAGAAAGCGGAAATACTTCGAAATCAGCGGATGTCGATTGACCTGATGGCGCATCTCGAGCGCGAGAAGAATTTGCTTGGTCACAAGTTCATAACCTTCGAGTTCAGCCTGACGACGCGCCACATCCAGAGAGGCAATGATTTGCTGGTTTGGCGAGGTCGAGGTGTGGGTCATAAACGCTTCCTCGAACGCCTCCTCATTGTCATCGGCGAAATCCTGATCGTTGACGTGAATCATCGATCCCTGGCGCAGAGCGGACAAGGACTTGTGCGTCGATTGCGTGCAGTACACGCGAAGGCGCACTTGGTCCGGGTCTGGGAGCAGTCTTGTCGACAGAACCTTCTTGTTCTTGATGTCGATGTTGCCGATCTTCTTTTTGAATTGCGAGTACTCTTCCCGATATGCATCTGTAGCATAGCGCTCTTCGAGCGCCGCTCTCGCACCCATGGCGGTGCGCGTGCGGCGGTAAAACGGTGAAAAACGCCCGAAAGCGTACCACGCCTCGTCCCACAAAAAGATCAGATCCGGTTTGATGGCGAGGCACTCTTCCATAACGCGCATCACGTTATAAAGATGGCCGTCGAACGTCACGTTTGTCATCAGCAACATTCTGACTTTGTCTAGCTTGCCTTCGGCCTTGAGCTGCAGAAGCGTTTCCTTGATCGATCTCAACGGTACGGCGCCATACATTGAGTACGGAACCAGCGGAAAAGCATCCATGTAAAGTGGCTGCGCGCCGGATAGCACCAGGCCGTAGTGGTGAGATTTGTGACAATTCCGGTCGATCAGGACGATATCGCCCGGTTTGCAGACACCCTGCACGACGATCTTGTTCGCAGTAGAGGTGCCATTGGTGACGAAATAAGTGTGATCGGAGCCAAAACAGCGCGCGGCTTTCTCGTGTGCCTTTTTGATGTTGCCGGTCGGCTCGAGCAGGCTATCGAGACCGCCACTGGTTGCTGACGATTCGGCAAGAAACAGGTTGGCGCCGTAAAAATGGCCCATGTCCTGAATCCAGTGAGACTTGTAAATCGATTTTCCGCGCGCCACAGGCAACGCATGGAATGTGCCGACCGGACGGCGGGCGTATTTCTTTAGATTGTCGAAAAACGGCGTTTCGTAGCGTTCGCCAACACCGGCCAGCAAGCTCAAATGCAGCTCCATTGTTTCTTCGGCGCCAAAGAAGACGCGACGAACGTTTGGAGCAGAGACTTGGCCCGCCAGATCTTCAACGTCATGGTCGGTCATCAGATAGGCATCAAGCTCGGGCCGGATATTGCTGATTTTTGCAGCAAGCTCTAATGCGTAGTCCTTCCACGCCATGCTATCTTCGCCGACGGTCATGCTGCGACGGAGAAATTCATCCAGTTCAGGAAAGGAGAAACTCGAAGCGTACGGAAATCCATCATAGATGACGACCGCTTGAATGTTAAAATTCACCAGGGTCGCGATCAGTGCATCCTGAAAACTGGACACGTAAACAAGCTCGTAGATGAACGGATCATCTGGCTTGCGCAACGAGCGGATTTCCTGGCGTACCCGCTCCTGCCGGTCTTCATTTGCGTCGGCGACGACAACCAGAACCTCGAAATACGGGCAGCTGGATTCGTGCTGTCCGTGATAGTCTGGGATGTTGGCGATATCCTCGTCGGCATCCGCATGCATATCCCAGGCAGCCGCCTTGCGCCGATAGGACTCGCTTTTCAGCGACATGCTAATCCGGCCGACCACATGATGGAAATAACCGTAGTCGGAATCCTTGAGCGCATCCGTCACCGCGCCAAACAGCGATTTGCCCGGATAGGCCCAGTAGCCTTCCAACGCGGCCATGTCGCTCAATAATGCATCGGCTTTGGCGTGGAGGGCGGCCGCTTCCTTCTCCGATACGCCTGCAATGTTCATATTGCCGGCGATGATATTCAGTCGGCTCCAGCGATCGGACCGGCGCTCGCTTGCGCTGAACAGCAAGTACTGCAGGTTCGCGCCTGCCGGTTTCGCCTTTGGCTTTGCAGAGGATTTTCTGATTGCTTTTTTTCCTGCGGATTTCTTAGTCGCCATTTGTCTGCCTCCCAATCAGGTGAATATTCCCTCGGCGTTTTTGCGCCCTTGAAAGTTGCTGGCCCCGGTTCAGAAATGATCCGGGACCAGAATAGGTTCGCGGGCCGCTCGCCTGCCAATCATGATGCTACGACAGCACCATCGCGATGTAACCGCCGATGAGGACGAGGACCGTGCTCACTGCGTAGGGGACCGGATAGCCGATCGCTGGTGTCACACTCTGCGATTCGTCCTGGATGCCTCGCATGGCGGGCGTCGAGTTGCGTCCACCGGCACAGGCGCCAGCGAGCACGACCGGGTTCATCTTGGCGATGTAATAGCCGTACAACCAGGCAATGAACGCCGGCACCAGGGCCGCGAGCGTGCCAATGATTGCGATCTTCAAGCCTGCGCCGCCTGCGAAGGAGTTGATGATCTTCGAGCCCACATTGGCCGCCAAGACCGCGATGAACATGTTCAGGCCGAGGTCCTGAAGCAGGGCGCGGGCGCCTTCGTTGACGGGGCCGCCAAAGAGCGGATTGCGTGCCCGCATGGCACTGACCAGGATACCCGTCAGAATGATGCCCGCAGAGGTGCCGAGGGCGAAGGGAATGTTGCCCATGGTGACACTGAGCTTGCCGACGCCATAGCCGATCGCCATGGCGATCGCCATCCACATGACCTCTGTTGTTGCCGTCGCGCGAACGGCACTGCCCAGCTGATCGGCTACCTTGTTGACACACCAGGCAGGACCAACGATGCGCGCGACGTCGCCGACCTCGATCTTGGTCCCCGGCAGATGCGGTAGTTCCTCGCCGGCGCGGAACAGGGTCTGAAGGAAGAGACCGTAGCCAAGCGTCTTGCCGATCTGTTCCAGCGTCTTGCCGGCAAATTCAGAATTGCCGATGACGATTTCCGCCACTTCCAGGTCAATTTTTCGGGAGAGCTCGTCCGCCACTTCCGGGCCGACCTTGTTGCCCCCGGCAATGTGCCGCTCGACGTCGGCACGGACGGTAATCACATCGCCTTCCTGGATTCTGGAATTGTCCTCTACGTCGATCCATTCGCCCTTGCGCACCATGCGCAGGATGGGAACGCCGTGCTTCTCGAACATTTCCAGCGGCGTCATGCCAATGAGATTCTCGTTGGTGACCTCGTAGGCGCGGATGTCCAGAGGCGAATAACCCATCACGAAGGATTCATCCGACCCCGGCAACGCCGCTCCGGTCCCGCCGCCGCTATAGATCTCCTCCGCCTTCTTGCCTTCGGCCACGGGGTCGTGACCGAAAAGGGTTGGGAGATATTTGATCATCATGATGATGCCGAGAGACGACAGGATGTAGCTGATGGCGTAGCCGGCCGCCATGTTGGCGCCCGCCTGGGCCGGGTCGAACCCCTCTGGCGGGATCCATGACCCGCTGTCGATCGCGGACTGGGCAACACCCAGAACGGCCGTAACCGTAAAGCTGCCGGAGATCATGCCGGGCCCATACCCGGGATCCAGATTGAGCAGCGTCGCGCCGCCCATTGCGATCACCCAGTTGAAGACCACGACAATTATGGCGATCACCACGAGGTGCTTGCCGTCGCGGGCCAACCCAGAGAAGAACGATGGGCCGACCCTCAGGCCGATGGCATACATGAACAGCGCCAGAGAAATCGTCGACACCAGGCCCGGGATGCTGAATTTGATGTCATAGCCAAGAAAGGCGATGTTGCAGAGGATGATCCCGACGACGAGCGTACCCGCGGTCGAGCCCAGGTTCACCGGCCCCATCCTGACCTGCCCGAGCGGATAGCCGAGGGCAAGCGAGATCATGATGATCAGGAACGGTTCGTTTGCCAGGAAGTTCATAAAGTTGCCGATAAAGCCGAGATCTCCGCCGTTCACTGCGAGCACCGT
>JAPUKV010000053.1 GCA_027295475.1 Pseudomonadota bacterium | reverse complement strand
CCGTCGCCGTAAGTGACTATCCCGGCGGCATCCTGGCCGCGATGCTGCAATACAGTCAGCGCATCGTAAATCGCCTGGCTGACAGGTTTCTTTCCGACGATCGCGACGATCCCGCACATGCTCTAGTTCTCCGCTGCAGATCCTGGTGATCCAACAAGGCTAATTTGACAGACCACTAGCCACATCTGGAATATCGATCGGTAATTCTTTCGGCACGTCGTCCGGTTGCAGAAGCTCGACACCTTTCGGCGTCATCACGCGTATCCAGTCGGCAACATAGCTGCCGTATGGTATCAGCCTCGACTTCAGCCACCAGTTGTCGTTATCGAAGCCGGCAAACTGCCCGCCGATGATTAAAACGGCGATCAATACGACGCCGCGGCAAAAGCCGAAGACCACGCCGAGAATCCGGTCCGTGCCACTTAATGCCGACAGGCGAATGACCTTCGAGATGCCCCAGCCGAGCAAACCCCCAATCGCCAGTATCACGAGGAAGACAAGAATGCGGCCGAACCAGAGTTGCAGCTCGGCAGAACTCAACCAGCCTGCGGATAATGTCCCGGCGGCCAAGCCGAAACGCAGCGCAGCCCAGATCGCGATCAGCAGCGCGGCAATAGAAATAGCCTCTTTGACAAACCCCCGCATGAACCCGATGCCAATAGATATTGCAATGGCAATAGAGACGACTATGTCGGCGATTGGCATCAGAAATGAGTGTCTATTTGCGGGGCCGGCACAATTCCGGTGTGGCGTTTTGCGGGATTCTAGCAGAAGAAAGAACTGACGCATCCGAATATTTTCTCGGCGTCACGGGTCATCAGGGGTGTGTCACCACCCGTCCCTTATGGCCGGCGGAATTCAGTTTGGCGGCCATCGCCTCAGCCCCCTCGCGGTTTTTCTGGGGGCCGATCCTGACCCGGTGCAACGATCCGGACTCGGTCTGCAACTGACTCAGAAAAGCCGCGAAACCCTGTCTGCGGAGATCCGCTGCCAGGTGATCCGCATTGGCCTGATTCGAGAAACTGCCGAGTTGGACGGCCCACATGCCGGTCGGTGATATGGCCTGCACCAGTTTCGTGTTGCCGGCGGTCTTCGGCTCACTTTTTACGGGCCCTGTCCCCAGGCTCTTGTCAGCGACCGGCTGGTCTTTTTTCACGTGAATTACTGCAGGCTTGTTGTCGGCGCCGCTGGTGTTGCCCGATACCTGTACAGGTACGGGTTCGGGTTCGGTCCGGTCACGCTCGAGCACGATCGTCTGAATCTTTCGCGTCTGACCATTCTGGCCAGGCAACGAGACCGATTCGGTGATGATCTCGGTTTTTGTAGATGGACCATCGAGGAACACCGGGACGACCATAACTGCGAAAACCACCAGCACGACTGCGCCGATAATGCGTTCCTTTAGCGATCTGTCCATTAGTGGTTTCAATGCCTGGGCTCTCCGGTGCGGCGCGAGTATATCCTAACGTGGATAACGATTCTTCGGCTGCGGATCGTCCGTCCTGCGGACGATATTTACAGATCAGCCGCCCTTGAGCCACTGCAGCGCCGGACCGACCACATAGAAAGACCCGGTAACGAGAATCAGGTCTTTGGCCGTCGCCTGACTACAGGCGTATTGCATGGCGTCGGCCAGACTATCCGCGACCAGACAGGGTTTATCACACAGGTTCGCGATGCCTGCAGCGAGGTCTTTCGCTGCAAGCGCGCGGGCAGTCTCGGCCCTTACCGCAATCCAGGCATCCACAAATTCAAGCAACGGCGAGACGATGCCGCCCAGGTCCTTATCCTGAAGCATGCCGCTGATTGCGATAATCCTGCCGCCCGGCGAGATATCGGCCAGAAAATCACTCAGCGCGCTCGCAGCTGCCGCGTTATGCGCCACGTCCAGAAGCCATCTCTTGTCTGTTTGGAAGAGCTGGCAGCGACCCGCCAGATCGAGTTGACCGAACGCCTTGTCGATCAACTGTCGATCCAGCAACTCATCGAGACCCATAGCTTCGACTAGCGCCAGGACTGCCGCGGCGTTCTGTAACTGAACCTTGCCGGCCAGGGCCGGTATCCCAAGCGACCTGAGATTGCTGCGGCGCCCCCACCACGCCCAGGTTTCTGGTGAATCGGATTCCACTGCGTAGTCGAAGTCCTTGCCTCGTCGAGATAGATCAGCACCAATCTTTTCCGCCACGGTCAGGATGGCATTCGGTGCGTCCAGTGCGCCGAAAATGAATGCTTTGTCGCTCCGCATGATGCCGGCCTTTTCCGCCGCGATGCTTTCGATGTCCTCACCGAGCCAATCGCAATGATCAAGCGAGACATTGGTAATGATTCCGGCATCGGGCTCGATCGCGTTCACGGCGTCGAGCCGGCCACCCATGCCGACTTCAAGAATGATTGTATCGGCCTTGTTTGCTTCGAAAGTCACGAGTGCTGCCAAGGTGCCAAACTCGAAATAAGTCAGCGGCACATTCTGTCTTGCCGCTTCCACACACTCGAACGCGGAAATTATTTCTCCGTCGCTGACTGCTGCGCCGTTCATCCGAATCCTCTCGTTGTAATAATTGAGGTGGGGCGAGGTGTAAGCGCCGACACGTTCGCCGCGACAGATGAACAAGGCCTCGAGCATCGCAACGCTTGAGCCTTTGCCGTTGGTTCCAGCAACGTGAATGACGCGGCCTGCCCTGGACAGTTGCAGCCGCCCGAGGACCTGCTCTACCCGGTCGAGCCCCAGTTCGATCTCGGTGGGCGAAAGCGTCTCGAGCCAGCCAAGCCAGTCATTCAGCCCGTGTAGTGCACCAGTTGGCGCGTAAGATCGGTCAAGCATTTTGTTCGCCTGAAGGTTTTTCTGACTGAGAGACATAGCATGGTCTATTTCCGAAGGCCGCTCTCGCCCATCCCTGGGCTTCGCGGCATTTGGACTTCCTGTCCGGCGCTGCTCTCGCCCATCCCTG
>JAPUKV010000052.1 GCA_027295475.1 Pseudomonadota bacterium | reverse complement strand
TATCGTCAATATCTCATCGCGTGGCGCCTTTCGCGGTGAGCCCAATGCCCCCGCATACGGTGCAAGCAAAGCCGGTGTCAATGCGCTTAGCCAATCACTGGCTGTTGCGCTCGCGCCGCACAACATATTTGTCGGCGTTGTTGCGCCCGGATTTGTTGAAACGGATATGGTTACAGAGATGCTGGCGAGCCCGGCAGGGGACGCCATAAGAGCACAAAGCCCGGTCGGCCGCGTCGCCCGGCCCGAGGAAGTCGCAAATGCCGTTCTTTTCCTTGCGTCTGCCGGCGCTGAATTCACGACCGGCACGATAATCGATGTCAATGGCGCTTCCTACCTGCGCAGCTAGGAGTCTGCGCGGCAGACGAACTAACGCTAGAGACCGGTCCTGACCAGACAGGAAAATCATGTCAGTTTCCCGCTTGCAATACATAACAAAAATTGGCGTTGAAGACATGGGGGACCTTGCCGACTCGCTCGCCGATCCGGAAGTACTGCGGCTCGAGAACCTCGATACTGACCTGCGCCCGCCGGCCTCGGCGCTGGAGTACACCAGGCAAGCCGTCTATGACGACGATGCCAACAGCTACTTGCCATTTTTCGGCCTGGACACGTTACGACAGGCAGCGACCGGCCTCGTCGGCCGCCAGGCAGGTCATCAATATGACTGGAAAACAGAATGCGTCATCAGTGCCGGGGGGCTGTCCGGCCTTTTGAACGTGTTGCTCGCGACCCTGGAGCCCGGCGACGAAGTCCTCATGACAGATCCGATTTATGTCGGCCTGATCAACCGGGTTCGACTCGCCGGTGGCGTGCCAAGATATGTGCCGTTGACGCCGTCGGATCGGGGCTGGCAGCTGGATACGGATGCGCTTCGGCATATCGATCCGGCACCCGTGAGACTCGCGCTCCTGATGAGCCCCGCAATGCCGACGGGTGCTGTTTTCGATGCCGATGATTGGAGTTCATTGATCGAATTCTGCCGGCGCGCCGATTGCCTGATTGTCAACAACACGGCGATGGAGCGCATTCTTTACGACGGCCGGAGCGTAATTCACCCGGCATCATTTCCGCACATGCGGGATAAAGTTATTTCCGTTGGCTCGGCATCCAAGGAGTACCGAATGATTGGCTGGCGGGTCGGTTGGATCGTGGGTCCTGCCGGCGTAGTCGCAGATATCGCCCGAGTCAGCATCAGTAACGTAGTCTGTCAGACCGGCATCGCGATGGGTGCTGTTGCGGCGGCAATCAATGACCCGAACGACGGTATCAGGATTTGCGTTGCGGAGTGGCAGCAACGTCGTGATGTGTTGCTCGAAGAGCTGAAAGATTTCACGGTCGTGCCACCGCATGGCGGTTGGTCATTTCTTGTCGATGTGTCGTCCCTTGGCATGGACGGGTCCGAAGCGTCCAGGCGCCTGCTGGAGAAGGGAAGGGTCGCGGCAACGCCGATGGTCAATTGGGGCGGGAGCGCCAGTACTCAATATGTGCGCATAGTATTCTCGAATGAGCCTGTCGACAGACTGCGCGGCATCGGGCAAAAATTCAGGGACGCGTTGACATGAGCGAGCGCTGCGACAGTCGCGACGGTCTCGCAGCAATACTCGGAGCCAACAAATGACTGAGAAATATACCGTCGAACATGCTTTAGGCATCGCTGCCGGGTCCGAACAAGGCATCTATGGCATCTTGTTGCAGCATGGAACGCTTGAGCTCGGGTTTTACAAGCCTGCGGGATCCGACCCGCAGGAACCGCATGACCAGGATGAGATTTATGTTATTCAGTCAGGAACGGGATTCTTTGTTCACGGTGAGAACAGAGAGCCGTTCGAGTCCGGCGAAGCACTTTTTGTTCCGGCGGGTGATGTTCATCGATTCGAGGAATTCAGCGATGATTTTGCTGCCTGGGTGATATTCTACGGCCCGACAGGTGGTGAATAAGCCGGGGCTCGAATGATATGAGGCAGTCGGTCGTGACGATCATTTCAATTGTGGTGCTGATTTATGCAGGATGCTGTGTGTTTCTTTACGCGGTTCAACGTAGCGTCATGTATTACCCGACTCCCGAAGTACATGTCCCGGACGTGACAGCCTTCAGACTCGAAAGCGATGGCGAAACGCTGAAAATCTGGCGGCTGGCCAATGTCGGCGGGCCAAATGCGATCATTTATTTTGGGGGCAATGCCGAGGACGTCTCCGCTAACATTCCGGATTTCAGAAACATTTTTCCGGGACACGCCGTTTATCTGGTCAACTACCGCGGTTACGGCGGTAGTACAGGTTCGCCGTCAGAAGCGGGCCTTTATAAGGATGCGTTGGCCATTTTTGACGAGATACGTGCGCAGTACGCGAACATCTCGGTTATCGGTCGCAGTCTGGGTAGTGCCGTTGCAAGCTATCTCGCATCAGTAAAAGACATCGATAAACTCATACTCGTTACGCCATTCGACAGCATTGAGAACGTTGCCAAAAAAGCTTTCCCCGTGTTCCCTGTGTCATTGCTGCTCAAAGACAAGTTCGATTCGGTGGGGCACATTGCTGAAATCGACGCGCCTGTTCTCGTCGTCATCGCCGAGGACGATGAGGTTATCCCGAGGCGGCGTTCGGATGCCCTTGCTGAGGCATTTCCCGAATCTCAAGTGATTATCGAAGTAATCCCGGGGGCCGGCCACAATACAATCGGGATGTTTCCACGCTACGCGAACGCGATGAGCGTGTTTCTTAGTACGCATCCCCGCCAATAGATAAAGTGACTGTGTGGACCGCAAAGTCTGAAAACGTAAAAAACGGCCATCGGATTCAAATATATCAGGGCGAGGATCCTGTCTCCTTCGGCGCGTACCTGAAGTTGCTGGCGGAAGATCAGGCGTTTGCTTCCTGGTTCACGGACCTGCTGGCCGGGGCTGACTATGAAGCATTCTTCTGGGAGCATCCGCCACTTGGCGATGCAAACATTGATTCGGGGGTCGAGTTTGTTTTGCTCGATAGTCCGGCGCTCGCCAGGCTGAGCCCCAATCCCGAACCGTTCAGGTCGCATTTCGAGCGCGACCGGGTAGGTGAGATTGTCTCGTTTCGCAGTCTGGGCGGCGATGCCGTTCTGCTCGCTCCCCGGCCGTCCGGGTCACCCGAGGCCTGTGTCCATCTGGCGGCTTTCGTGCGTCAGGCTGCACAGTCGCAGATTGAAAGTCTCTGGCGTGAAACCGGCCGGGCGATGCGCGCAAACCTGAGTGAGCGGAAATTGTGGCTGAGCACTTCAGGTCTTGGCGTATCCTGGTTGCATATCCGGCTGGACTCCTATCCCAAGTATTACCAGCATCGGCCTTACGCGACTGTACCGTGATCATCTCGCCCCTGCATGACGGCAGGTCTGATGGCCCTTTGTTATGATTCTTATTCGGATGTGACTCGACGCGGTCAGGGACAGGAAATACCGGTTTCTCGAGAGCGCGGGCGGTTGTTGATAACAAGCGAAACCAGACCTGATAAGAAAATGGAAAAGAGAATGGTCATCGCGATGTCGAGCCTTGCCACGCTTGCAATTATCGCAGCGATTCAAAAATCGGGAGTGATGTTCGTATCCGTCGGCGTAATCGGAGCCGTAGTTTATGTATTTCGTCGCGCACGCATGCGCGACAGAGTTATCGCGATCGTTGCAGCTGCGCTTGGCGGCAGTATCGGGGCAGAGATCATCCACACCCTTTATCAACACATCGGTGCAGTCGAATCCGGGGTCGGTCCGGAGAGCGGCAGTTTGTTCATGTCGGCGATTCTGGTCGGCCTGATCAATGCAGCCGCAGTGGTAGTCGTTATGTTTGTTACCGAGGCGTGGCTTAATTATGCGCGCCGAAAATCTCATTAGCACAGGGAAGCCGTTACGTGCAGGTGCTTGAGACCAAACGGCTGATTCTTCGGCACTTCTGCATCGACGATGCCGGATTTATTATTCAATTACTGAACGAACCGTCGTTCATCAGGCACATTGGCGACAAAGGCGTACGCACCGGCGAAGATGCGAAACAGTATCTCCTGAGTGGTCCTATCGATAGCTATGACCGTTTCGGCTACGGCCTGAATATGGTGGAGCTGAAGAAGTCTGGCGAGCCGATTGGCATGTGCGGCCTGGTAAGGCGAGAAGACCTCGATGACGCGGATATTGGCTTTGCGATGCTTGAGCAGCACTGGTCAAAGGGCTACGCGGCTGAGTCGGCCGAAGCCGTTATGAGACATGCGCGCAAGACGCTCAACTTGCAGCGAATCGTTGCGATTGTTGCGCCGGATAATCGCAGCTCAATCAGGTTGCTCGAAAAGATTGGTCTGACATTCGAGCGCATGATCCGACGGGGTGATGATGATAAAGAACTGAAGTTTTTCGTGTCGGATGCGCAATGACAATCAGCAGCCAATTTCCGGCAGGCGGGTCTGGCTTACGGCTCCTGTTGTCTAATCTCCTGACCACGTAGTTTGCCGACAAAGACATGTTTTATCGCATAGCAGCCGATCTTGTTCTGGCTCTGCATCTGGGATTCATTGCATTCGTTGTGTTAGGAGGATTGCTGATCCTGCGATATCGCTGGGTGGCATATGTTCATGTGCCGGCGGCTGTCTGGGGCGCATTTATTGAAATTACTGGCCGTATCTGCCCCCTGACGATCTGGGAAAACAGCTTTCGACAGAGCGCCGGCGAGTCCGGATACTCAGACAGCTTTGTCGAACACTACCTTCTGCCGGTCATTTATCCGGCTGGACTGACGCGCAGCATTCAGTTCTGGATTGCGGGCTGCGTGGTCGTCGTCAACGTTGTTATCTATGCGTGGCTTCTTTATCGTTGGCAAAGGGGCCGAACAGAGGAATTCTCCGATTGAAACGTATTCTCAAGAATAAGGGGGCACGATCCGGCGTGTATTTCGGGGCCACATCCGGTGTAATCACAACGGTTGGGTTGATTGCCGGGCTGTATGCGGGAACCGAATCCGTCGTTGCCGTACTCGGTGGTATTTTGGTTATCGCGGTAGCAGACGCAATGTCGGACGCGCTCGGTATGCATATAGCTCAGGAGGCGGATCCGGAATCGACGAGCGAGCACATCTGGGCAGCAACCTTCGCAACGTTTTTTACAAAGTTCGTGGTTGCTATTACCTTCGCTGTCCCAGTCATGTGGCTGCCGTTACAGACTGCTGTCATCGTTTCTATGTGCTGGGGTCTGGTAATTATCGCTCTACTGAGTTTTTTTCTCGCCAGAGGACAGCAAAACGCAGTCTTGCCGGTCGTACTTGAGCACCTGGGCATCGCCATCGCCGTTATTGTCATCTCTTACTATATCGGTTTCTGGGTTCACACGGCATTCGCATAAGACGGATCATTCAACGTGCTCACGGCGATCAAGACGCGTATTGAAACCGACCGGTTTGATGAGACATTACATTTCTACTCCAAAGTACTTGACCTGCAAATTATTCGCGAATGGAATGAAGAAGGTGACACCGGAGCGATACTCGGATTGACCGACGTTGATGCGGACGGCTTCCTGGAGATTGCATCCGTGCTCGATAAGACAGATTTGACCAGGACTTGCCTGCAATTCAGAACAGACAATCTGGACGACTTTTTAATAAAACTGGCCGGGATTTATGAGCACGGCAAGCCGGAAGAGAAACCCTGGTCCAGTACTTACGTTTACTTAACGGATCCGGCCGGAAACCGAGTCATTATTTTCGAGGGTGACGTATGACCACAGAATTCTGGTTGGCGTACGTGACAACTGTGTTGATTCTGATGAGCACGCCGGGTCCCAGTCACCTGCTGATGCTGTCGAACAGCCTGGGCAATGGCTTCAACCGGTCTCTGGCTACGGCAGCTGGCGACCTGTCGGCAAACATTGTGCAAATGACAGTCGCGTCACTCGGCCTGGTCAGTCTTATTCATTCATCACAGGAATTTTTTGTTGTCATCAAGTGGGTGGGTGTTTCCTATTTGATATTCATGGGTGTAATGAAATTCAGGAAGCGCTTCGACCCATCGGTGGCAGTACGCAGTCGCGTTCGTACGCTGCGGTCGCTGTATTGGCAGGGCTTCATGACGTCGGCTGCCAATCCGAAGGCCGTTATTTTTTTTGCAGCATTATTTCCACAGTTCGTAAATCCAGCCGCGCGGACTGGCCAGCAGTTCGTCATCCTGGGAGTGACGTACCTTATCATAGACGCTTGTTTTCTAACGATTTATGGTGGATTTGCCGGCTGGATCGAAGCGCGCTTCCGGCACCACGTCGGACATCATATGCACCAGATTTCTGGTGCATTGCTCGTCGGTGCAGCTATCCTGCTCGGTCTGAAAGAAATCAAAACGCACTGATGGGGCGCGGTGACTCACTGTCCAGGGCGACGCGAATGAGGCAGATTTTTGTGAGGTGGCAGGAGGCTTTGATGTTGGAGATTAGCTGGCAGGACTTTGAAAAAGTCGAACTGCGGGTCGGCACGATTGTATCGACCGAGGAATTTCCTGAGGCGAGAAAGCCTGCCTATAAACTGACGATCGATTTCGGCGACAAGATTGGCATCAAGAAGTCCTCTGCTCAGGTGACGGATTTGTACAAGTGCGAGGATCTTGTTGGTAAACAGATTGCCGCGGTCGTGAATTTTCCACCCAAACAGATAGGGCCTTTCATTTCCGAGTGTCTCGTAACCGGCTTCGTGCAGGAAGATGCAAGTGTCGTGCTTGCGGTGCCAGACAAGCCGGCCAATAATGGATCAAGACTTGCTTAGGGGATCAGCATGAGTGACGAAAAGTTACGATCGGATATTCATGCCAGCTCGGTCGTCGTTTATCTAAACCTGTCAGCCGACCTCGATGCTCAGCTTTACACCGGGACAAGGCATGGAGGATCGCGACCCACGGCCAGGTAGCGAGAACAGACAATTGTCGGATTACACAGCAACGGTTAAATGGCAACGTGACGGCCAGGACTTTCTCGACGATAACTACAGCCGGCGCCATACTTGGGAATTCGACGGTGGCCTCCTCGTTCCGGCATCAGCGTCGCCGCAGATCGTGCCGCTGCCGAAGTCAGTTGCCGAAAACGTTGATCCGGAAGAGGCTTTTGTCGCCTCACTATCCAGTTGCCACATGCTTTTCTTTCTTGCGATCGCCAGAAACAGGGGCTATACAGTTGATAAATATACCGATTGTGCAATCGGCCACATGGCGAAAAACGACCAGGGGAGAATGGCTATGATGAAAGTCGTGTTGCGCCCCAAGGTTGTGTTCTCAGGCGACTTGTGGCCGACAACGGAGCAAATCGACGAGATACACCAGCAGTCGCACGATCGGTGCTTTATTGCAAATTCGGTCAAGACAGAAATAATCACCGAGCCCGTTACCTGACGTTCGCGAGTCACAGGCGCCAAACGTACTTCAGCATTGGACCAGGCAACGCGGGAGATCAAGATGACAGACGATGTAACCGACTGGAGAGAAATGAGGGAATTCAGCGCGGTCGATCTGACAAAGTCATTCGTGTTGTCCTGGGGTACGGAGTCCGGGTCGCTGCTCATCGATCTGGATCTTTTTCTTTGTCCTGACCATGCTTTTTATGAAAAGCCAAGGCCGGCGGAGAAAGCATGTTTCCGGCCGGCGCATCTGGAATTTCCATTTTGTTCCGCTATCAAGTCCGGTGCCGACACGGGCGGCAGCCAGCCTGTCTCTGAAGCGGTGGAGGCGCTGATGCATGGTGCGATCGACGGCCTGAGACGGGTCGGCGAAGGCCACTATGAAATAACCGGTGGATTCGGTCAGGTCGAATTTAATGCTGAGCGGCCGATTCTGCGATTGAAAGGCCAAATGGTATGAATTCAACAATAGCGCCCGAGTTGCCGAACTCGGTGGTGCAATCAGCCGCGACGTTAACCCGTATCCGGGCGGCAGGCGCTTTCATTTCACAGATCCCAACGGAAATGAATACGCGATCTGGTCGGATAAATAGCGATAATCCCTCGACATGCAAATCGGAACAAGTGGACTTTTCCTGGGTCTCGCGATATCCCAGGCAGCTCACTCGATCGAAGAATTCTATTTTCGTCTATTTGACGTCTTTGCGCCGGCGCGCTACCTGAGTGGGCTCATTAGCGAAAATCTCGCGCTCGGTTTTGCGATCGGCAACGCGCTGGTTGTTACACTGGCTTTCTGGACTTATTTCTTTCGCGTGCGGCCTGCAGTCGGCAGCGCGAAAGCATGGATTTGGGCTTGGACGCTCGTCGAACTCGGTAACGGGATCGGCCATATTTTTTTCGCAGTCGACGCCGGCGCCTATTTTCCAGGTGTTTATACGGCGCCGTTTCTGCTTGTATTCAGTTTGGCACTGCTGTATCGGGAAGTTCGTACGGTTGGCCGACCGCTGGTTTACTGACTAGGCAGGCTTGGTATGCTGGCTATATATTCGTGGCCGATAAGAAAGGGAGCAAAGATAAATGCACGAGGAAGTCAAACACCCATGCGTTCAACATAAACTGGCCCTGATTCGGGACAAGGATACCGGCTACAAAAAGTTTCGCGAATTGGCGACCGAAATCACGATGTTCCTGTGTTACGAGGCACTAAAGGAAATCGAGGTGAAGCAGGTCACCGTTCAAACACCGCTCGCAGAGGCGGCAGGTCACAAGATTGCCAACGAGCTGGTGGTCGTTCCGATACTGAGGGCCGGAGTGGGCATGCTCGAGGGCATTCTTGGGCTGGTACCTACCGCCAGGGTCGGTTTTGTCGGCATGTACCGCGAAGCGGGCACAAAAAAACCGGTGTCCTATTATCACAAGTTACCAAAAGAAACCGACGGCGGTACCTGCATCGTGATTGACCCGATGCTCGCGACCGGCGGCTCCACCGCTGCGACTATCGATTTTCTCAAAGAGCAGGGGGCTGCAACTGTTGTCGTAATCTGTATTGTCACCTGTCCCGAAGGCATTGCGTTGGTCGAGGCAGAACACCCGGAGGTGAAAATATATACGGCCAGCGTTGATGATTATCTCGACGATCGGAAATATATCGTGCCGGGGCTTGGCGATGCCGGCGACCGGCTTTTCGGCACGCGTTAGAGAGCCGAGGCAGAGATGGCAAAGCTGAAAACCATACCGAACAAGCGAAGTGTATCTGATTTTCTCAATACGATAGAGGATAGGAAAAAGCGCGCGGAATGCCGGACCATCGCAAGAATGATGAGGGAAGCAACCGGCAACAGGGCCAGGATGTGGGGCACGAGCATCGTCGGGTTCGGATCTTACGATTACAAGTATGCGACTGGGCACGAAGGCAGTTCACCGTTGGTCGGATTCTCGCCCCGAAAACAGAATCTGACCCTGTATATCATGCCAGGATTCTCAAACTTCGATAAACTGATGAGCCAGCTAGGAAAATTTAAGACCGGGAAGTCGTGTCTCTATATCGATGCCCTGGACGATATCGACCTGCAGAAACTCAAAGCGCTGATCGACGGTTCGGTCAAGCAGATGAAGCGCAAGTATTTGGTCAAGTAGTTATAGTAAACGACCAATAGTTCGCCCAGATTAGGAGTAAGGGAGCAATAAATTGATTGAAGAACTCGTAAAACCCCGGTTCGAGGGCTCAACACTCGTCATTGAAACCAGCAGTGGCCCTGAAACATACGATTCGCAGTTCCTCGTCGCTGCACTTCTCGTATGCGTGGCAAAAGGCGATGGCAACATCTCCGAACAGGAAGCAGATAAAATGCTCCAGCTCGTCGAGGAGCATTTTCATCTGCACAGCGCCGAGTCCCTGGCGTTACTGACCCGGGCCATGGCCGATCTCGCCGAGAACCCGGACCTGAATAGTCTGCTGCGAGAGCTCGCCCACGTGCTGAGCCCTGAGGAGAAAGAGGATATTGCGGTCATGCTCTTGAAAGTCGCCGCCGCGGACGGCCGCACGAGTGTCGACGAGATGGAAATGCTGAACGTCACCGGCGAGATCATTGACATTGCCCCCGATGCCAGGCACAGGGCTTTTGAACGGTATTTTGCCGGACAGGAAAGCTGACCGAAAACGGAGAGTTCGACATGCAGGTGTTGGGAATTCGTTTCTGTTCTGTTTCGGCTGAAGCTGAAGAGGTAGCGAACTTTCTCGGTGGCGGCCTTGGGCTTCCCGGGAAGCAATTTACGGAAGACGGTGCGCCGTTCAGCGGTGCGGTCTTCCCGGCTGGTAAGAGCTGGATAGAAGTCTGGCCTGAAGCGCCGGGAATGCCGGCGGGAATCATGCTGCAGATAGTAGTTGACGATGCCGATGCGTGGGCGGAAAACGCACGCAACAACGGACTCGAGCCGACCGGACCAATGGATGAACACGGGGAACGCATCTATTATTTGAATGCACCGGGCGGGCTGCCGATCAGCTTTCAGTCGAAACTGAGCTGATTTTCAAAAAATCAAAGTCAGATCATCGACTGGTCGATAATGTCCGGACTGGCGAGGCTCGAGCGTCAGGACATCAGGCCGCCAATGAGCTATACATAGGGCAACAGTCGGAAGGGGGGAAGCAGGATGCGCAGCACAATTTATAAAACCGTCGTTTTGCCGGGCAGTTCGGCAGAACTCTATGCGATGTATATGGACGCCGAAGTACACGCGGCGTTCACCGGGGCGCCCGCCACGATCAGCGAGGAACCCGGGTCGCCGTTTGAAGCCTTTGGCGGACTGTTGACAGGCACGATGCTGCAGGTCGTCAAACCAATGTTGATCGTCCAGTCGTGGCGGTCCGTTAATTTCGCCGATGAAGACCCGGACTCGACGCTGATCATCTCATTCTCGCCTGAGGACGATGATGGGCGCATTGATCTCATCCATCTGGACGTGCCCGAAAACGACTTTCAGGGCGTTTCAGGCGGATGGGAATCGCGCTACTTTGCGCCCTGGCTGACTTATCTGCAAAGCCGGGAAAAGTGACGCCAGGCCTTCGGAGGCCCTGAAAACAAGGGGTTTCGTCAAATTTCCACATTTTATGATGTCGCGGCTAAGTTCGATCGACCGGAAAATTTGAACTGTGGCCCGGTCGGCGTACCATACAGTCATCTAATTCCTGCCAAATAGCGTCAGCGCCCTGCGCTGATTTTTTATTTGTCGCGATAGAGAGTAAACCGCCGGCAATTTCGCCGGTATTTGAAACGCCATCTGAGATGGCAACGAAATGTAAGAGAGAAATATGTCAGAGCAAGTAGAAGGGACCGTTAAGTGGTTCAATGATGAGAAGGGTTTCGGCTTTATCGAACGTGAAGGCGGAAAGGATGTTTTTGTTCACTTCAGCGCTATCACCACTGATGGTCGCAAGACCTTGCACGAGGGCCAGAAGGTCTCAATGCAAGTGACTCAGGGAGAAAAAGGACCACAGGCAGAGAACGTTACGCCTCTATAGGCGAGTTCCGCGCAATATCCGGCCGCCAGATCTGGTGGCAGGTGGTCAATAAGCATACGGCCCGATGTGTAACTGAGCAGTTATGCAGCGGGCTTTTTTGTGTATCCTCAATAAATGGACGCACGTCCGAACAACGCTTTACAACAAGAATCGTACACATTGAATGTCGGCGATATAAAGCTCATCGTTGCTACCGAGGCGGATATCAGCCATTTGATGTCCTGGTTTCCGACGTCTCGGAGCGTCGCCATCTGGGGTGGTCCGAATTTTCGCTATCCGTTTACGGCGGAGACATTTTTCGAAGATGTGTGTTGGCAGCAGATCGATAGCTACCGTCTCGTCGATCCGGCCGGAGACATACTGGCGTTCGGACAGATCTACGAGCGTCACGGACGCGTCAATCTCGCCCGACTTGTCGTGTCTCCGAAGCGACGCAGACAGGGTATCGGCAAGCAGCTTGTCGCATTGTTGATGGAAAAAGGGCGGGAGAGTCTGCCGCTCCAGGAGTATTCCCTGTACGTCTGCAAAGACAACTATCCCGCACAGGCCTGCTACGCGGGCCTGGGATTCGAGGAGCAGCACAACCCCGTTGGCGACAAGATGGCCGAGACTTGCATTTATATGACTCGGTCGATCGTGCACCAGGCGGATCTGTAAAGGCATAAGGAGAGTCAAACATGCACCGCAGCAGACTGGCCGGACTGATCATCGACTGTGAAACCGATGACCTCGATGCCGCTGCCGCCTTTTGGGGCAAGGCGCTCGGCGCTCCACCGAAGTCGGCCGCAAACATTGAGGAGAGCCCGTACGTAGAACTCGTGATGCCGGCAGGCGAAATCGACGTTGAGGTGCAGGCCGTCCAGCACCCGAGCCGGGTCCACATTGATATTGAATCTGATGACATCGAAGCCGAGGCAGGCCGGCTTGAAGCATTGGGCGCGAAAAAGATTGCCAACATAAAGGGATGGTGTGTGATGGAGGCGCCAACCGGCCAGCGGTTTTGCATCGTGCCGGTTATCAGCGCTGATTTCGAAGAAAAAGCCAATAAATGGGAATAAACAATTGGGGAGAACATCATGACCAGTGAACTGACGAGTCTCATCTGGGTAACCGCATTGACAGCGTTCTTGTGGATACCCTATGCGCTGAACACAATTGCAGTACGCGGGCTGATGGATGCCGTTGGCTATCCTGCAGATCCGAAACCGCTCGCCGGATGGGCGCAAAAAATGAAAGCGGCGCACGCGAATGCCGTCGAAAACCTTGTTGTTTTTGCCGCGCTCGTGCTGATCGCAAATGCGGCCGGCGTCAGCAACGAAACCACGGTTCTCGCCTGCACCGTCTACCTTTGGTCACGTGTTGTGCATCTTCTCGCATACACATTCGCGATTCCCTGGATGCGGACACTGTCCTTCGTCGCAGGCTTCGCCTGTCAGGTGGCGATCATATTGCAACTCATTTGACGTGAGTTGTCGCCCGTCAGGACGTGATTGTATCGCAGCTCATTTGACGCGAGTTGTCGCCCGTCAGGACGGAATCATGTTGCAGCTCATTTGACGTGAGTTGTCGCCCGTCAGGACGGGCTCCTACGATACGCTTGCTGTTGTTGTTCCAGCTCAGCCCAGCGTTCGATCGCCCGATCGAGCGTTGCCTGCTTTTCTATGAGCTGCGCCAGGACCTTCTCGGTTTCAACGTGGTCCTGGCTGTAGAAGTCGGGAGCCGATATCTGCTTCTCCAGACCGGCAACGGTCGTTTCAAGTTGCTGAATACCCGACGGAAGTTGCTCGAGCTCACGCTGTTCCTTGTAACCGAGTTTCTTCGGCCGCTGCGTGTCCGGTGATTTTCGGCGTGCGCGCGGGCTGCGTTTTTTAGCATTCGGATTATCGGCCTCGGCCAGTTCTTTTCCCCGGCGGGCCCAGTCGCTGTAGCCGCCTACATACTCCTGGATACTGCCATCGGCTTCGAACACCAACGTACTGGTAATGACGTTGTCGAGGAATTGTCTGTCGTGACTGACGACTATCAATGTGCCATCGAATTCGGCCAGTTTCTGCTCAAGCACTTCCAGGGTTTCCATATCGAGATCGTTGGTCGGCTCGTCCAGGACCAGGAGATTGGCAGGTTGTGTAAATAATTTCGCGAGGATGATGCGATTCCTCTCTCCTCCTGACAGTGACTTCACCGGCATCAACGATCGCTTGGGGCTGAAAAGAAAACCCTTCAGGTAACCAATAACATGACGGTCCTTGCCGTTGAGTTTGATGTATGTCCGCCCACCGCCGACGTTTTCCGCCACGGATTTGTCGAGATCGAGCGCCTGGCGCAGCTGATCGAAATATCCGATCTCCAGGTTGGTGCCGTGTTTGATGACACCCGACTGTGGCTCGAGTTCGCCGAGCAGCAAGCGCAGTAAAGTTGTCTTGCCGACTCCGTTGTTGCCGAGCAGCCCAATTCGATCGCCGCGCATTATCTTGATCGAAAAGTCTTCGATAAGCGGCTCATCGTGATACCGATAATTGACTTTCCGGGCGCGAATAACTTTGCGTCCCGATCGCTCCGCTGCTTCGATAGTCATTCGTGCGCCCTTTTCTCTGGCAACGCGCCTGGATCTTTCTTCGCGCATTTTCACGAGTGCCCTGGCACGGCCCTCGTTCCGCGTGCGACGCGCTTTGATACCTTGCCGAATCCAGATCTCCTCCTGTTCGAGTTTCTTGTCGAATTTCGCGTCTTCCCGAGCTTCGTCTTCAAGATATTTTTCTTTATGAATCACATACTTATGGTAGTCACCGGGCCAACTCGTCAATTTACCCCTGTCGATATCCAGAATCCGGGTCGCCAGGCGCTGCAGAAACGCACGGTCATGCGTGATGAAGATGACGGCGCCGGGATAGGCATGAACCGTGTTCTCGAGCCACTTTATGGTGATGATATCCAGGTGATTTGTCGGTTCATCCAGCAGTAACAAGTCCGGTTTTTGTACGAGGGCTTTGGCTAATGCCACACGACGGCGCCAGCCGCCCGACAGCTCATTCATTCTTTTATCAGCGGGCAGACCAAGTTCGGTCATCGTCGTCTCGACACGTTGTTCGATGTGCCAACCTCCGTGTGCGTCTATCAGTTGATGAAGATCCTCGAGTTCACGCAGGCCCTGCTTGTCGAGCTTTTCCTGCGAGCGCCTGCGATATTGGTCGAGGAGTAGCTGGATGCTAGCGAGCCCCGATTTCACGACTTCGCTGACCCGCATATCAATTGCCTCGGGCAGCGACTGGGCAAGTTGACTGACGACAAGACCTGACCTGCGAACAATATCGCCGGAATCAGGCTCGATTTCGCCAGTTATCAGTTTCAGTGTCGTCGATTTGCCGGCGCCATTACGTCCAATAAGACAAACACGTTCGCCCGGCTCGACGGTGAAATCGGCCTGCGTCAGAATCTTCTGGTCGCCAAACTCGAGCGACACTTCTTTGAAATGAACGAGAGACATGCGGATATCTAAATCAAAATACTGCTGATGTGACAAGCATACACGTTGGTCGAAAAGTGTAGCGAACCGGATTGAACAATTTGCGCGACAGTCGTAATGTCTGTGGTTGCCAATGGAGGTGATGATCTTGGATGAAAAGCGCGTGATCGAGATTGAGACGAAGCTGGCTCACCAGGAACACCTTCTGTCCGAGCTCAACAAGGCCCTGACGGACCAGCAAGCCCAAATAAGCGGGCTCGAACGATTGTGCCAGTCCCTGATCGAAAGGGTGAAATCGCTGCTGGACAGCTCGTCTGCCGATCAGGCAACAGATGAACGCCCGCCGCACTACTAAGGAAGCGCGTGAATTCTCTCTGGAGAGCAAGACTATGAGGCAAGACCATTTCCCTGAAATCATTCGTCAACTACCAGGCTTCGAAGGCCCATTCGATGCCTATCGGCTCGAGGCAGGCGGCTGCGACGTATTGTTTGCCAGCTATCCGGCTGGCACTGACGTCGAGCCACACGTCCACCCCACAAGAAATTGCGGCGTGATTACGCAGGGGGAATTGCTTCTGACCAGTGGGGGAAGGGAGACGAGATACGGAGTCGGCGACTGGTACCTCATTGATGCGAATGAGGAGCATTCCGCGCGCTTCGAGGTTGATACTTCGGAAATAGAATTCTGGTTCAAATGAGCGGGCAATAGCCAGAATCACTGCATGTCCGCGTTCACGGTTATAGTGCGAGGGAGACAAAGTCCTCGACCCGGCTTCGGGAGTTGAAAATGTCCACTTGTCTGAGATCGATACTTCTGTTTCTGCTGGTACTGACGGCGGCTGTCGCTGACGCCGCGCGGCCAGATATTCACATACCGGATGAACTGCAGTCATGGGCGGGTTGGGTCCTGCAGGATCAGGAATACCGTGAATGCCCGTTCATCTTTAATCAGAGGCAACCCGTGCGCAATGGGTTCATTTGTGCCTGGCCGGACCAACTTAGTCTGAGTATTACTGCGCACGGCGGGCGTTTCAATCAGTCATGGACTGTTTATGAGACCGATGCGTGGGTGCCGTTGCCTGGCAACGCCGCAAACTGGCCGCAGCGCGTTACGGCGAACGGACAGGCTATCGCGGTTGTCATGCGCGGCTCAACACCCAGAATCCGACTTGCACCGGGCCGCTACAACATTGCGGGCCGGTTTGCATGGGACGAGCGGCCAGGGACACTCGCGGTTCCCTCCAGGACGGGCCTTATTGACCTGACAATAGACGGAGACCGGGTCTCCCGCCCGGACCGGAATCGATCCGGAGTCTGGCTCGGCGAGCGCGAGCAGCAGAAACAGGTGCAGGATGCGTTAAGTGTCGAGGTCTACCGTCTGGTTGCTGACGATGTGCCGACACGACTGGCGACGACGTTTTTCTTAGAGGTTGCAGGCAGTGTGCGCGAGGAACTTATCGGTCCTGCGCTGCCCGACGGTTTCGTGCCATTGGCGATCGAAAGCGAGTTGCCGGCGCGATTCGAGCCAGATGGCAATCTGCGTCTGCAACTACGGCCGGGGAGATGGAAGATATCGTTGCTTGCGCGGGGAGCTGGTGTATTAAACAGCATCACCTTACCGTCGGCCCAACGCAATTTGCCGAATTCCGAGATCTGGAGTTATCGCTCAAACGACCGGCTCAGAGTGACGGCGCCCGAAGCGCTGCGGCCTGTCGACCCGGCACAGGTGTCAGTGCCCGATGGCTGGCACGAACTACCGGCCTTTCGCATTGAACCGGGCGAATCGTTGACAATTGCCGAACGCAGCCGCGGCAAAGTGGCGACAGACAACGACCTGCAACTCAAACGGCAGCTGTGGCTGGACTTCAATGGCGACGGTTTCGTCTTCAGTGATCGGGTTGGTGGCACGATGCGCAGCGGGTGGCGCCTCGATATGGTGGTGCCCTTCGAACTGCTAAGTGCCGCGGAAGCGGGCGAGAACCTCCTTGTGACCCGGGGCGACGGAGAAGGTCTGGCTGGTGTCGAGTTGCGGCAGGCCAACGTTGATTTGAATGCACTTGGACGATCTGAGACGCGTGGCAAAATGCCGGTGAGCGGTTGGCAGACAACTTTCAATCAGGTCAGTACCGATCTCAGCCTGCCTCCCGGACACAAGCTGATAGCCGCCGTCGGCGCTGACCGTTCGCCTGGCAGTTGGGTCGATCGTTGGAAGCTGCTGGACTTTTTTCTCGTGTTGATCATCACAATTGCTGCCGGGCGCTTATTCGGCCGCGCAACCGGCGTCGTGGCATTTTTCGCGTTGACTTTTGGCTTGCACGAGTTTGGCGCGCCTGACTGGAC
>JAPUKV010000051.1 GCA_027295475.1 Pseudomonadota bacterium | reverse complement strand
GCACCTGCTCGGTATCCCGGTCATCATGCTTGGCGTATTCATTCCGCTGAGCTGGTTAAGCGCCGACATCCTGGGCTACACCATCAATCTCGCCCATGTCGCCGCAATCGGACTTTTCGTTTTCTACTTCACGCTGGATCGACTTTTTGGCGTCGTATTCCTTATATATGCCGTTCCGATCGCGATTCTGGCCACCCTCATCGGGGTGGAGCCGCTTGCAGTGTCCGGAACCGTCGCCGCCGCAACGTTTTTCGGCGGTTTTAGCGCGCAATTCATTGGTCATGCGCTGGAAAGGTCTGTTCCGGTTATCCTGAAGTATCCGGTACAGGCCAGTGTCGCCGCACCATTCTTCATTGTCGTCGAGGTTTTCAGTATTCTCGGCCTGCGCGATGACCTGTTTAAGGAAGTGCAGCGGCGAATCGCCGAGCTCAGGCAAGAGCACACGGCTTAATTTCGAGGAACATCATGGCAAAGCACAAATCTGGTAGCCACAGATCCGGCGGAACATCGAAAGAATTCAATCTCCTGAGTTTCACTTTGCGATTTCTTGCATCGCTGTTACTGGTCATGGTCACCTACAATCCGACTGAATATTCCTACGTTGGCTGGCTGCGGGCGGCGACTCCCGAGAGTCCATTAGGGCCCGAGCATTTCGTCGTCGGTATCGCGCTACTGATCGGCTGGGTCATTCTCCTGGCGGCGACGCAGCGCTCACTCGGAACATTCGGGCTCCTGCTGGGCGGCTCATTGCTTGGCGGCGTGGTCTGGCTGCTGACCGATATTGGCTGGCTCAACGTTAGCAGTGTGTCTTCCGCCACCTGGGTCGGACTTATCTGTGTCGCGGCATTGCTGGCGGTCGGTTTGAGTTGGTCGCATGTCTGGCGCAGGCTTACCGGGCAGTTCGAGGTTGATGACGGCGACGCCTGATTTGAACAAAACTACACATTCTGCTGTGCTGCTTTTCGCGTCGATGCTGTTCGCGTGTACGCAGGAACAAGCAACGGTTTGCCGTAACGATCCGCCGGGCTTCCTAATTACGAATGTCGAAATTATCGATGGCTCCGGTGCGCCTGCATTTGCTGGAGCCGTGCGCATCAACGATGGCCTGATCGCCGATATCGGTGACCTGCAACGATGCGACGGCGAAACCGTGGTCGATGGTGGCGGGCACACGCTGTCACCGGGCTTCATCGATTCGCACAGTCATGCCGACGGCGGCATCTTCGATCACCCGGACGCACTGGTCGTCGTCAGCCAGGGCATTACGACTGTCATCGTCGGCCAGGATGGCGGATCTCCCTATCCCCTCGGCGAATTCTTCTCGAAACTGGAAGCCGCACCGCCCACCGTCAACGTCGCCTCCTATGTTGGGCACAACATGCTACGCAACGAAGTACTTGGAGAGGACTTTAGTCGCGCGGCAACCGACGAAGAAATCGCCGTAATGTCCGACATGCTTGCGAGCGAACTCGAAAGCGGCGCTCTTGGATTATCTACTGGCCTCGAATACGAACCGGGTATCTATTCTGCAACCTCGGAGGTCCTGACGCTGGCACAAGTCGCTGCCGCTGCCGGCGGCCGTTACATCAGTCATATACGCAGCGAGGACCGCTGGTTCGAAGATGCGATTGACGAAATTATTCTGATCGGCCGCGAGACCGGCATGCCGGTGCAGATCTCGCACATCAAGCTCGCGATGAAGCGCCTGTGGGGCGATGCTGCAAAGACGATCGCGAAGCTCGACGCAGCACGTGCCGACGGCGTGCAAATCAGTGCGGACATTTATCCCTACGAATACTGGCAGTCGACCATCATGGTGCTGCTGCCGGAACGGGATTACACAGACCGTGATGCTATTGCCGAAGTCCTGGACCAGATCGCACCACCGGATGGCATCTGGATGACGAAGTTCGAGCCGAATCCGGACTACGTCGGCAAGACATTGACTGAGATCGCCGCCTTACGGGAGGTTGATGCGGTGACTGCCTTCTCACAGCTCGCCGAGGAAGCTGACCTGATGCAGCAGGAAACCGGCCAACGTGCCGAGTCGATCATCGGCACCAGCATGGAATCTTCGGACATATCCGAGCTCATTAGCTGGTCCGAAGCCAATATTTGTACCGACGGCGGCATCGGCAACCTGCACCCGCGGAGCGCCGGTTCGTTCCCCCGTGTGCTGGGACGCTATGTTCGCGAACAGAAGCTGATGCCGCTTGAAACTGCCATTCACAAAATGACCGGGCTGACCGCAGCACATATGGGATTCACGGATAGGGGACTCATTCGCCAGGGCGCTGTTGCAGATCTCGTACTCTTTAACCCCGACACCGTAATCGACCACGCAACACCACTGGCGCCAACCGAACTCTCGGAAGGCATCACTTCCGTGTGGGTTGGCGGTGAGCTCGTATTCACCGACGGTGCAACAACCGAAAACAGGCCCGGTACGGTTATTCGGCGGCTGCTGCAGTAACCTCCAGCAGCTGCAGCGCCAACACTTCAAATCGATCTTGCGCTTCCTTCCCCGGGGCCTGGTCGGCCGTATTGATCATGTTGAAGAGATAGTCGATCTGGTCTGTCAGCATCGGCTGCGGGTAGACCATGTCGGCCGTCTTCAGATCCTCAAGCACGCCTTCGATCTGCTCCAGTCTTCGCTGCTCGGATTCCGATTTCTCGTCGCCTTTGCCTTCGAGATCTTCCTGCTCGTCCGTCAGTTGTTTTTCAAGTTTTCGGGATTCGGAGAGCAAATCGACAAGTTGCAACGAGAGCTCGACCTGCGCGCTGATGTCATTGAGCGTCGTGCCCTGTTGCAGCACGCGCGGATCAACGACTAATTCAAACGACTGTTCCGCTACGTTGTCGCCAACGGTGAGCCGAGCTGTATAGCTGCCCGGTTCCGCGAGCGGGCCATCTTTGAAGCGGTCGTCTTCTTCTTCATGCCACGCGCCGAGATGTTTCATGTTCCAGCGAAAGCGATTCATTCCTGCTTCGTTTGACAGGGATTCGTCTGCAATGACCGATTCCTGGCTGAGACTCATATCTTCAACGACCTTGTCGCCGGTTTCATCTTCAGCATCGCCGGCAACATTCTCGTATGAATTCACCAGCCCGCCGCTGGCATCGAGGATGTCGAGACGAATAGTGTCAGGGACCTCGTCCGGCAGGCGATAGTCGATAACCACGGCAGGCGCCGGATAGTGCGGCACGACGTCGTCATCATTTGAACGATATACGTTGCGGTATCGAATCGTGTCCTTCGGCTTGAATACGACCGTGTCGTCCTCGGTATCCTGGAAGGCGTCCTGACGCAGGGTGCTGATGTTATCCAGCACCCAGAACGATCTGCCCATGGTCGAGATCGCGAGGTCGCCGCGAATGACTTTGATGTCGGTTACCGGGGTGACCGCAAGGTTCTGCTGAAACCTGTGCCAAAACTTACCGTCGTCGAGCGAGACGAACATACCGGAGTCAGTGCCTGCGTATAGCAGTCCCTCTTTCACCGGATCTTCGCGCACGACCCTGGTTGGAA
>JAPUKV010000050.1 GCA_027295475.1 Pseudomonadota bacterium | reverse complement strand
TCGGGAAGGGAAACCGCCTTAACAATTCTCAGGAACCGGGCCGGTCTCTGATCTGCCGTCGTCCGTGCCGGGTCCGCCAGGACATCGATATCTATGCCGGGGAGGACAGCACCGTCGAAGTCGTAAATGCTGCGGATATGCAGCACGCCGACGCCCTCGATGGCGAGGTTCGGGTCCATCGTAAAGTCATTTGACCCGCCGAGAATCACCGGCGGCGCTGTCCTCGGATCTGCAGCAACCACTTCGGGGAATATAAATCCGGCTACCGGCGGTACGACCGGCAACTGTGTATCGTCGCGCGGATCATAAATCCAGACGCCGTACACCGGCGGCGCTTCCTGTACCAACGGGTCAGCCAGCCGTTCGTCGGTGCAGGGAACTTCGAGGAGATTTTCGACGACGCGGCACTGACTCCAGCTTACGATCAATCGGCCGGTACCGTCCTGAATCGGGAACACCGATGCGTAACGACCACCTCGCGACGGGACGCCTGCCAGCGTCGACACGTCGTTGATTGTTGCCGGTGCCTGCGCCGGTCCGGTCATGCCGGGATTGTCTTTATTAGGCTGAGTGTTCTCCAGGTAGACCGGGGTATCGATTACAAAGATATCACCGCCGCCGGCCGTGTCCGTGAACGGGCGCACGAGCGTCATGATTTGTCCATCTTCCAGTTCCCTTGCTTGCATGAACTGAAGGATCTCGCCGTTTGTACCGGTATCGTGGCTGTTCTGACCGTAAAGCAGCTCGAGATTCGATCCATCCGGATTCATCCGGTAAAGATTCACCGCATCATTGACCCCCATGTTATCCCAGCGGCTGAATACGATCTGGCCGTTGGAAAGCACTGACGGATCGAAGTCGTGACTCTGGTTATACGAAACCTGTTCGATATTCGAGCCGTCTGAATTCATTACATGAAGAACGAATGCCATCTCGTTCCGGTCTTCGTCCAGGGCGGCGAACTGTGGTTTGCCCTCATCAACCAAGATGCCGTTCGAGCGAGCCTGGCGAGTCGATGAAAATACGATTCGGCCATCGGGTAAATAATTCGGGGCGAGATCGTGGCCATTTTCTGCCGTGAGGTTTGATGGAATAACTCGTCGAAGTTCGTCTGTTTCAAAAACGTACTCCCAGATATTCCATGTAGGCTGGTTTTCATCGTCGAGGTTGAGGTTGAGATCGGCCGGCCCACGCATTGCGAACAGGAGCGTTGAACCGTCGTACGCGATCTCAACATCCCGAACGTCGCCGAGACCTGCAGTCTCACGTTCCGTAATGTTGATGTCCGCCGCACTTGGAGAAGCGCGGTCGCGAAAATAAAGATCAGCGCCGATACTAAACGTGATCAGCTCGCGAACATCCGATTGCACCAGCACGCCCTGAGCGTCAAGCGGCAACGGGGCCTTTACAAACGCTATCGGAAAATCGACGACTACCGGATCCGGGTCCTGTCCGGTCCCGATACTGACGCCGTTACCGCTTCCACCACAGCTGGCAAACAGAAACGATACCGCGAGAAACACAGCAAGCTGTGTTAGCGATCTGCCGGATCCATTCCGTATGTGCTGCGATAGCATGCTCATAGCCTTCACCTCAATCCTTAAACGGGGGTTCCGAAGACAGGCTTCTGCAAGCGTTTGCAAACGGGCCTGCATCGATCACAGCGTGTTCCTTATCTGCGGTGATTCCATAAACGAGATGCGCACCACCCCACCATTTAAGTAACGTGTGATAGTGGACGTGAATCACTTGTTATACCGTTAACGCGATCACAAAAAGACCGGTCTCGAATAAGCAACAAGCCGAAGCACAATCGCAATCGTTTTTGCGTTTCTCCAGGCCGCAACTTACGAGCCGCGTCAGCTTCAAACCGACTCCACTTGCAACTCACTATTGTCAGTATAGGAGAGGGATTTGCGGCAATGTAATGTCTCGAAAGAACGACAGTACGCAAAGTAAAGTGCAGTTTTTCGAATGCATTTTGTTGCCGCTCAAGTCTTTCTCATCCGTATGATTTCGAAGTCCTTCAATAACAGAACACGAAAAAACTTCTACGATGGTTCCATCGTGGAAATATTGTCAAAGGCTCTGTGCTCAAAACGTATTTTCCGCACAACATAATCACAATTTCGCATCAACCAGGCGAAAATGTGTGTTGTAAATGCGTGTCGACAAATGACAGCGCCGTCTGCTTTCGGCGACAGCCTGCCAGCCGTTTCGAATCAGAGGCTTAAGACTTTTGCTCGCAATGACTGTGCTAAAGAGCAGACAGGCACTTGACATATCCTGCCTCTGTCGCGATATGCCGTTCCGCCATAAATGATTGATATTTAATATCTTTTTTTTCTTTCTTGACTGATATCCAAGACTGGCACAGCACTTGCTTTATACCTATCAGGCCGAGTGCGTTTGAGAAATGCAGGAGCTGCACAATTGCGGGACTGTGAATGTATTCACAGTGATTTGCAGACCCTTCAAGCATAATTTTCTTGAGTAAGTCCGTCTGTTTGCGAACACACTGTTCAAGGAAGATTTTCGAACAACATGGACTTCTGAAAAGGGCACGGTCGCAGGCAATTTGTTGCTGCGACCACGCAAAGCCACCGGTCTTTCAGCTTCACGTTTTTTGACGTGGGGTGAACAGATAGCGGGGCTGCCAGGAGCAGACGGGCTAAGTAGCGATAATTCGCACGCCTTCGTCATACCCTCCAGCTCTTCGAAGCAACGCCAGGTCGTGAGACTTTGCGATTGTTTCTTGCTGCATTGCACGGTGATAGGCCGTATTGGTTATGAGCAGGGTCATTATGAAATACAGGACGTGGACGAAAACCAGGTACGCCAACCAACAGGGTAAGGCCAGGATGCTTCTTCGCATCCTTGTCGTCGGCCTCGTAAGCGCAGGACTCGTTGCCATCGCTCAAGCCAGTCCACGCGAGCAGGCGAAGCTCATCCATGATCGCCTGTCCGGCGTGCCACCGACCGAGTCTGTGCTGAGCGCAATGGAAGCGGACGTTCAGAACAACAATCCCATCGCTGCAGCGTACACGGCAATGGACAATCCGAATTTTTACAACGTGACGCTCAAGAATTTTGCTGCACCGTGGACCAATGAAGCACAGTCGGCTTTCGTTCCGTTGAATGACTACATAGCGACCGTGATCGGCATGATCCGTGATGAAGTGCCATTCAATACCTTGTTGTCGGCGGACCTCCTTTATGTCGGCGCCGGCAGCCTTCCGATCGCTGGATACTCGAGCTCGAGCAACCAGCATTACGCGGATATTGAGCGGCTCGGCCTGGACATGAGCAATGCAGCAGTTCTCACGCAGACGTCGCAATCAGCTTTGCCGGGTGGCGTGCCGGCAAATGCAGCCGCGGGCGTTATGACATCCAGGGCTGCGGCTGAAGCTTTCTTCATCGCCGGCACCAACCGCGCAATGTTTCGTTTCACGATGCTCAATCATTTGTGTAATGACATGCAGCAGGTACATGACGTCAGGCTGCCGCCCGACCGCATTCGTCAGGACGTCAGCCGAAGCCCGGGTGGCGATAGTCGCCTGTTCCTGAACAGTTGTATTGGCTGCCACAACGGCATGGACCCGATGGCGCAGGCTTTTGCCTACTACGACTTCGATGAAGCAACCGGAAACGGAAACATCGAGTACACCGCCGGACAGGTGCAACCGAAGTACTTTAACAACGAGGACAACTTCCCGTTCGGATTCGTGACACCGGACGACCGCTGGGACAACTACTGGCGTTCCGGGCAGAACCAGTTCCTGGAATGGAGCAGCAACCTGCCCGGGAGCGGTAATGGCGCCCAATCCCTTGGTGAGGAACTGGGCAACAGCGGCGCCTTCGCCAGCTGCCAGGTCAAGAAAGTATTCAGGGCTGTGTGCCTGAGGGCGCCGGAAGATGCCAGCGATCGCGCTCAGGTCGACACGATGGTGAACACGTTCAAGACAGGCTACAGCATGAAGCGGGTATTCGCCGACGCTGCAGTCTATTGCATGGGCCAGTAGGGAGACATTAGCAATGACTAAAGCAAGCGGAATTGCAATGACCCTGGCCCGTCATCCCGGCATGTGCTGGACGCGACACCTGTGCCTGGTTTTTGCCGGACTTTCAGCTTTCGCAATTACTGCATGCGGCGGCGGCGCGCCGACGACGGAAAACCCGATTACGAACGTAACGCCGCCGTCGACCTATAACGGACCGCCCCCGGCAACTGCTGACGTGCAGGCATTCAAACTGAATATCTGGGATAACCTGCAAACGGACAGTCGCTGCGGATCCTGTCACGCGCAAGGCGGTCAGGGCACGACCTATTTCGTGCGCAACGATGACATCAACCTGGCCTACGAGGCCGCAAATACCGTCGTGAATCTGGGCCAGCCGTCAGACTCACTTCTCGTCAGCAAGGTCAGCGAGCCCCCTACGGGACATAATTGCTGGCTGGGCGACGCACAGGCTTGCGGCGAAATCATGACGAAATGGATCGAAGGCTGGGCCGGCGAGAGCGCCGGTGGCGGACGACAAATTGTCCTCCAGGCACCCGCTCCCAAGGACCCCGGCTCCAGCAAGATCTATGACCCGAGTCAGATAGCGGATTTCGCGGCGCTCGTGCACGGCCCGATGCTGACAACCTATTGCCAGGACTGCCACAGCTCGCAGTCTGCCGGTGCGCAACAGCCCTACTTCGCCGAGGCGGATGTCAATGTCGCGTTTGAGTCGGTCAAGCCGAAGTTGGACCTCGACGATCCGGCCAGTTCACGACTCGTCATTCGGCTCAGAAACGAATTCCACAATTGCTGGAATGTCGGCTGTGCGCAGGCTGGCGATGACATGCAAGCAGCCATCCAGGCATTTGCCGACACGATTACCGCGACCCAGATTGATCCGTTGCTGGTAAACAGTAAGGCACTGCGCATCATCGACGGAACGATCGCATCTGGCGGCAACCGTTTTGAAAATGCCCAGATTGCTCTGTGGGAGTTCAAGACAGGCCAGGGACCGACGGCATACGATACCAGTGGCGTTGATCCGGCGATTGACCTGTCCTTGTCAGGCGATGTCGATTGGTTCGGCGGGTGGGGCATCACGATCAATGACGGCAAGGCGCAGGGCACTACTGCGGCAAGCAAGAAGCTGCATGACCTGATCAAGGCGACCGGCGAGTACGCGATCGAAGCGTGGGTGGTGCCGGCGAACGTGACGCAGGAGATGGCGCGCATCGTCAGCTACTCCGGCGGCGACACGACTCGTAACTTTACGTTGCAGCAAACGCTGTACGACTACAACTTCCTCCTGCGCACCACCGAAACCAGCCTGAACGGCGACCCGGCATTATCGACACCGTCCGCTGACGAAGTGCTCCAGGCTTCCTTGCAACACGTTGTCGTAAATTATAATGCGGTCACCGGACGCAGCATCTATGTCAACGGCGAACTCGTTACTCAGGCAGATCCGGTGCAGGCCGGCTCGCTGGTGGACTGGCAGGACACGTTTGCATTTGTGCTTGGCAGCGAAGTCTCCGGTCAGGGACTCTTCCAGGGTACGTTCCGGCTCGTGGCAGTACACAACCGCGTATTGACGCCGGCACAGATCGTGCAGAACTTCGACGTTGGCGTTGGTGAAAAATTCTATCTGCTGTTCGGCATTGAGGACATTATCAACGTACCGACTGCGTACATTCTGTTCGAGGTTGCGCAATACGACAATTACGGCTATCTGTTCACGGAGCCGCACTTTCTTACGCTTGATTCTGCACAACAGCCCGAAGGTATTCCTATTCAGGGCATGCGCATCGGCCTGAACGGCGCCGAGGCGCCGGTCGGACAAGCCTATGCAAACCTGGACAACACGCTGAGCGCATCCTTGTTCGGCGAACTTGGACAGCCCTTGGCAAGTATCGGTGCGGTTATACCGCTGGAGAAAGGTCCGGCAGACGACGAGTTCTTCCTGAC
>JAPUKV010000005.1 GCA_027295475.1 Pseudomonadota bacterium | reverse complement strand
TCGACGACGGTTACCTCGTTGGCTTCTTCACGGGAAAGGTGATATGCCGCTGACGAACCGACCTGGCCTGCGCCGAGAATTAGTATTTTCATTTTGCTTGACCGGCCTTAGTGGTCCAACAAGGGGTCTGCGTACTGCGTCAGGATGCTGCGCCTTATTTTACATGAGATCAAGATTGGCATAATTCAAGACGAGCCACTTCGTGCCGGCCGTTTCGAAATTGACCTCGACGCGGGCATGCGCGCCTTGTCCTTCGCAGTTCAGGATGACGCCGTCACCGAACTTGCCATGTCGCACACGCTGGCCAAGACGTATCCCGAGTTCCGCTCCGGGTTGCGTTGCTCCCGTTTTGCAACCCGCGGCCCTGGAACCGGTGGTCATCGGACGGCTAACCTGAACCTTCGGGCGTATCTCTTGAACGAACTCTGAAGGCACTTCGGCGATAAACCGCGATGGTTGAGAAAAGCTGTCCATGCCATGCAAGCGGCGTTGTTCTGCATAGCTGATATACAAATATTGCTTCGCGCGTGTAATGCCGACGTAGCAAAGCCGCCGTTCCTCTTCGAGGCCGCTCGGATCGGCAAGCGATCGTTGATGAGGAAACAGCCCGTCTTCCATGCCGCATAGAAACACCAGGGGAAATTCGAGGCCCTTGGCCGAGTGCATGGTCATCAACTGCACGCAGTCTTCCCATGCCTCGGCCTGACCCTCGCCGGCCTCGAGCGCCGCATGCGAGAGAAACGCGTCGAGATCCGACATGTCTTCTGCGGGATCGGGCTTGAAACTCCGCGCCGCGCTGACCAGTTCTTCGAGGTTCTCGACACGCGTTTCGGCGCGCTCGCCCTTCTCTTTCTTGAAAAATTCGATGAGCCCGCTTGCATGAATCACATGATCGACCTTATCGGCCAGATCGAGGCCGTTCGTTTGCTCAGCCAGTTTTTTTATCAGGTTCAGGAAAGCAATGACCGAAGATGCCGTGCGTCCGCTAAGACGCTCGCTCGCCACTGCGCCGGCAGCGCGCCACAGGGAACAAAGTTCGGTTCTTGCATACGATCGAATTGCTTCAATGCTGCGCGCGCCGATGCCGCGCGTAGGGCGGTTCACGATGCGTTCGAAGGAGCTGTCATCATCGCGGTTCGATATCAGGCGCAGATAGGCAAGGGCGTCTTTGATCTCGGCGCGCTCGAAAAACCGGAGTCCGCCATATACTCGATATGGCAGGCCGGCATTGATAAGCGCCTCCTCGAGCACACGTGACTGCGCATTCGAGCGGTAAAGTACGGCTGCGTCGGCGCGCGGGTTGCCCTGGTCGCTCCAGTCGCGCAGGCGCGCAACGACGAAATCGGCTTCGTCGCGCTCGTTGTAAGCGGAATAAATTTTGATCGGCTCACCTTTGGCACCTTCCGTCCACAGATTTTTGCCCATGCGGGACTCATTGTTGGCAATGAGGGCGTTGGCGGCATTCAATATCGTTGCCGTCGACCGGTAATTCTGTTCGAGTTTGATGACCGATGCGGTCGGGAAGTCCTTCTGAAATTGATAGATGTGCTCCACCCGGGCGCCGCGCCAGCGATAGATAGATTGGTCATCGTCACCGACGACAAAAGGAATACCGTCTTTGCCGGCGAGCATCCTGAGCCAGGCGTACTGAATGGCGTTCGTATCCTGAAATTCGTCGACCAGCAGATGCTGAAACCGCCTTTGATAATGCGAGAGCAGTTCAGAATTATCCCGCCATAGTTCGTGAGTGCGTAACAAGAGTTCGGCGAAATCGACGAGACCACCGCGATCACAGACTTCCTGATAGCCCTGATAGAGAGAAATGAATTGCCGCCGGTTCGGGTCGCCTTCGTCATCGAGATGCTGCGGGCGCAGGCCCTCGTCCTTCTGCGCATTAATGAAGTATTGAATCTCCCTTGGCACCCAGTGGCTGTCGTCGAGGTCGAGGCTCTTGAGCAGCCGCTTGATCAGACGCAACTGGTCGTCGGAATCGATGATCTGAAAATTCTGCGGCAGCCCGGCTTCACCCCAGTGACGCCGCAATAACCTGTGCGCAAGTCCGTGAAAGGTCCCGATCCACAGATGATTCACGGGCATTTCCAACAGGGCCTCGATTCGCCCACGCATCTCTGAGGCGGCTTTGTTGGTAAATGTGACGGCGAGCAGACTCTGCGGCGAGACACCGTCGACGTCGATGAGCCACGCTGCCCGGTGAGTCAAAACCCGTGTTTTTCCGCTGCCGGCGCCAGCAATAACGAGCAACGGCTTCATTGGCGCTGTAACGGCCTGCCGCTGAGCATCGTTCAAGGACTCCAATATAGCTGTGACGTCCATCGATGGTTTTTGAGGGAAGTTTTCAAGCGGCGCGGAAGAGGCGCGCTAGTCTAGCAAAATTTGTCCCAAGCCGGCCGGCTCAAAGAACAGGTTTCGAGGCAATTTTGACCTTGTTGGACCACTAGAATCTAAAAACGAAACCCGCCAGGGTTTGGAGCTGCCATAGTATTGTGCCTTCGGAGCGAATGACACAGATGTTTTCGACAGGGCCGGTCCGACAGAATAATTCGGTGTCAGATTCCAAAACCGTACCGTAGGCCCTCGCCTCAAGCCGGATTCCGAGTCTGTCGTTCGGCCGAAGTTGAAAGCCCGCACCGATTGAAAACGAAAAAAAGGTCTCGCTGCCAAAGTCATCCAGACCCGGTTCGAAATGCGTCGCGCCAATCGTGGCGGCCAAAAAAGGGCGGGCGCGATCACCGTCTCCCAGATAGGTGCCACCACCATGAATGTAGTGAACATCGAGATCGAAAGATGGGCCGCTAGTCAGCAGGCCCATCGTATCGGCCCGTGTTGCCTGTCGGGAATAGAGAATCTCCCACTGGGTGTTCGCTGACTCCCGAATATCCAGAATCAGCCCGAAATTGGCGTTGTCATCGAGCTCCAGCGAACTGTCGCTTGTCATGTCATCAAACTCGCCGCCGAAAGTGAATCCGGCGAACGGTGTCAATTCGAATCGAGGCGTTTCTGTCTGTGCATCAGCGGCCGTGGCCGCCAGCAGCACCACACAAACAAATATGGTTCTTAAATTACTCATCGATACCCTGGTGAACTCAGATCTTGCGGCGCTCCCTGCAGCGCTACTGTACAGATTTTGTCTGGCAGTCGCAGCAGAGGTGAATTGGTGCCGCGCACCACGAAAAAACGCGGTTCGACCCTTTACTTAGTGTTGCCACATGAGCCCGATCACGTACTGGCTGCGATCATAGGCGATTCGCGTGTCGTTGGAGTCGACCTGTCTGTAGTTATACTGTGCCACCAGCGTCAAATTCCACGCCATCCCGTAACTCGCGGCCAGGCTGCCGTTCACGGATTCAAGCGTTTTGCGCCCGGCGGCGGGATTGTGAAATGCGAAAGCGTTTTCGAAGTCATAGACACGATAGTACGCGCTGGCTTCAAGCCTTAACTTTCTGCCGGGCCGCCAGCTGACATCCACCTGGTAGGTATTTCGCGTGTAGTTGTTATAGCCGAGGTAAGTATCTTCACGCGAGGTCCGGAAATAGTCGAAGCCAAACCAGAATCTGTCACCGATACGCTGCCTGGCCGTCAGGCCGACTTGCAGATACTCGTATTCGATTGGTGGGTTGCCAAGCAACTGCCGGCCGTCGAGCTCAAAGGATGGTCGATCGCCGAAACGGCGCGCGTAGGCATCTGCCGTGATCCGCAGCAATGAAGACTTTGTAAACCGGTACTGAGCGTTCAAGCCCACCAGTAGGTATTCGTGATCGTATTCAGGAACGGTCTCGACGTTTTCGTAGTTCCAGAGTTGCGCTTTCAATCGCCCGCCGAAGGAAAATCTCTCATACGACTGGCGAAACCAGAGCTCCGGCCCGTAACGGAGATACGACATGCGACCCGATATGTTCTGCCCCCCGACTACACGCTCCGATCCGTCGTCAGGGTCAAAATAGGTATCATGGTGTTGTGCAATCGTGAATGCGCTGAATATCTTGCGTTCCCGCGATTCTTCCCGGCGGTGATACTCATTACCGAATCTGAGCTCGTGGCGGTATTCGTCGGCGTTACCCAGAACCGTATCCTGATACAAGCGCCCGGAAAAACGATAGGCCCCATAAAACAATTCGTGCTTCAGGCTGTTGACAGAGTACTTCGTCCAGAAATCGTAAGGAGTGAACATGCCGGATTGCACAACCGGATTTACAGTCGGCGTATTCGGATCGGACAGATCGACATAACTTTCTGACGGCGAGCGAAAGACGTTGGAGTCGTTACCGACACTGACACGAGCCCGAACATCAAAATCGAATAACTTTCTTGGCTCCTTGCTCGCAGCTGCGCGAAGCATGACAGGATCGGTCTCGCTGGCCGTGCGCTGCAAACGAACGATCGCAAGCACTGCGTACTCGCTTATTTTCTTGTTGCTTTGCTGGTCCCGCGCCATACGAAACCAGCGCAGCGCGTCATCGATATCATTGGCCGCATAACTATTCAGACCCAGGTTGTAATGTGCAATCGCTCGCAGCCGGGGTTCACGGGCGGCCTTCAGTAGCGATTCGCGGGCGCGGGAGTGCTGCTGCGCGCGATAGTGCGCGATGCCGGTATTGTAATTAAGAAGCGGCGTATTCATGCCCGCCTCGCCGGCCTGCTGATATCTCAGAAGCGCCGCCCAGTAAAGTTCATCGCGAAAGAGCCGGTTGCCGTCCGCAAACATGTCGCTCGCGTTTGCGGCCAGGGCGCCGCCCGGCTGCACGAGGCAAAGGGCAACCGTGGCAAGGCCAGCAATAGGCACCGCCGTAAGACGTATCTTTTGGATAAAAGCCAGAATAGCCGATCTCCTGTTTGCCCAAGTCGCCAGGATGTCCGGGCCAGAGTCACAGCTTAACGATGATGGGACCTGCAAAACTATGACGTGGCGCATACAAATCCCCCCAAATTGCCTCATAAGTGGGGGGAATTTGACTTATGGTCGGATTACCCGCTGAAAATCGGCATTCCGGCGCATAAGCCGCGGCCGCGAGAATTACGCAGCGATTCCCTAAACGTCAGTTATCTCGTCGGCGCCTTCCTCACCGTCGTGCTCTTCGTCATCGAACTCGTCGGTGTCGACATCGTCGCCTTCGGCATCGTCCTCACCCGGCTCCAGATCATCGTCAGTGTCGCCTTCGTCGTCGTGCTCGAAGCCGTCATCTTCATCGCCGGTAAAACCGTCACCAAAGTCGTGCTCGCCTTCACCGGACTCGGTGTCATCGTCACCGTCATGGAAGCCGTCTTCCTGATCTTCGTGATCATCACCGTCTTCGTCTTCGTGATCATCGCCTTCGTCGTCGCCGCCAGCGCTGCCCTTGTCACTGCCATCCGGACCAGGCATCTGGAGAACAACACCCTCGAGTTGAGCGAGGTCGTCCAGGATCTCCATCGTTACATCAAGGTCGTCGTCCGCAAGCGACGCTACCGGGAATAACGCAAAGCAGGTAAGCACCATGCTTGCTATCAACAATTTGAACTCTTTCATCACACTGCTCCATTCGATACTTGCAGGCTGCCCAACGGCCTGAAGCTCCTTAAGTTACGGTCACGCGAATTCGAAAGGTTCGATCGCGATCGTCATGTTCAAGCCTGGCCTGCAACTCTCCGCCGTGTGGTGTGGTTGCAATCAAGGTTAACGGCAAAATGTTCTTGCCGGCCTTGAGACTTGTTATCCAGGTGATTTCCCGTTGCCCGGCAAAGCCTTCAATTTCGATGCCCTGTGGAAGACTGACAGTCAGCACAGCGCCATCGAGTTCGGTCGCTGACGAGAATACGAGGTTTACGGTGTGCGGTACTTCGAGCGTCATCGCAACACCAGGTATTGATGCAGCGGAGTCAGGGAGGCTCGGTGTCTTCAGCAACATGCCGCCGATAATCCAGGCAATCAGGCCTGCAGCAATCGCGCCGCCAAAACCAGTCATGATCCAGCGGTTGCGCTGGTGACTGATGCCAACCCGAGTCGCTTTCGCAAGCGCGTGGTCAAAATACGCGGTGTCGGGCATGGGTACGGGATAGTCCTTTAAAAGACCACGCAGGCGTTGCGCGCTCCTGAGAGTTTGCTGGCAGGTTTCGCAGGATTCGGTATGACTTCGCAACACGGCCACCTCTGTGTCATCCAGAGTGCCATCCATGTAGTCATCGAGTTTTTCGTTTATATGCTCACAAGGCATCATTTTCTTCCTGGTTACCCCTTAACACGTATGCGCACTTCAAAAGGTTGCATCGGCTGACAGCAGTTCCCTGAGCCGCGCCCGCGCCCGGTGTAGCCGGGACTTGAGTGTACCGAGGGGATCACCCGTAATGTCCTGAATTTCTGTCAATTTATAGCCCTCAGTGTCGTGCAGGAGCACGACCAGGCGGTGCTTGTCGCTGAGCTCTGCAAGCGCCTTGCCAAGCCGGATTATGTCATCCAGACGCTCCGCATCCTGCTCCGGATTGTCCACACCAGGCAGAGACTCAACGCTTTTCTGCGGCAGCTGACTTTCCTCAACGCTGACGAGCCGCCGGCGGGCGCAACGCCGCCGGTTATCGACGAAATGGTTGAACATGACGCGACTTGTCCATGAACCGGGTTCTTCGATGCCTGCGAGGTCGTCGAGCTTGCCGAAAAGCTTCAGCAGTACGTCCTGAAACAGGTCTTCGGCCTCTGCCTTGCTGCCCGTCAAACGGTAAGCGAGCCGGTACAGGCGCTCGAGCTGCGGCCGCAGAAGACGCTCGAACGTCGCATTGCGATTATGGTCAGAAATATCCATGGGCTTATTCCGGCAAGGCCGAGTGTATAAGCCGCTTGCTATTTCACAAGAACAACGTAGTGATTATGAGACCTGGTCGAGGGGATAACTTGCTGGTGCTAGAAGTCGACGCGAATCATAAAATAATGATCGATGAGGAGTGCCGCGAAAAGAATCATCAGGTAATCAATGGAGTAACGAAAAACCCGCATCGCCAGGGCGGTGCCGGTGTCTTTCCTGAGGCGGATGGCATAAGACACGAACGTAACGCTAAGCGTGACGGCAGTAACAAGATAAATCAGTCCGCTCATACCGGACGAGTACGGTAAAAGAGTGATTAGTACGAGCAGGATTGTGTAAAGCAAAATGAACAGGCGTGTAAGATCGTTGCCGTGCGTTACCGGCAGCATCGGAATACCGACTTTGGCGTATTCGTCTTTCTTGGCGATTGCAAGCGCCCAGAAGTGAGGTGGCGTCCAAACAAAGATAATAAGGAATAACAACAAAGCATCGCCGTGAATTTCGCCGGTCACTGCCGTCCAGCCGAGAACCGGCGGTGCGGCGCCCGCGGCGCCGCCGACAACGATGTTTTGTGGTGTAGCACGCTTCAGAAAAACGGTATAGACAATGGCATAACCAATCAGAGACGCGAACGTCAATACGGCGGTGAGCGGGTTAGCCAGAAACCACAGCATCAACATTGAGATTACGCACAGAGCTGTAGCAAAGGTGAGAGCCTGGAATTCCGACAATCTGCCCTGTGGCAAAGGCCGCCGCTGCGTTCTGGGCATTTGAGCATCGATCCGGGCATCCAGCACATGATTGACCACCGCAGCCGAAGATGCGGCCAGGCCAATGCCGAGGGTACCGAAGAGCAAAGCGCTGGCCCCCGGCCAGTCCGGTACGGCCAGAAACATGCCGACAAGGGCCGTAAATGCGATCAGCATTACGACGCGCGGTTTCGTCAGTTCATAGTAATCTTGCCAGTCGGCGACAGTTTGTAGAATGCTGATGTTCAGTTGCCTGGCCTCGTTGTTCACTCGTGCGCGACAAGCCTGAAGGCTTCTTGTATGCGCGCTTGAGCGGACACATATCCTAACCGGGTATTGCGATTCAGGGAAGTGGCCCGGGAGCCGGATTCGCGGACCACTACCGTTGCCTTGTCTCGATCTGTGCCGGTTCAATGAGATATTCTCCGGGCGCCTGTCGGGGGCCGCTGCCCCAGGCATGCCCATAGACGAGCTCCAGTCTGAGCTCCAGCAAGCCCCCCCTGAAGCGGCTGCTGAGCTGTCGGTCCATATTGCGAAAGCGGCCTTTCCCCGTCAGCGTTTTCGCCCGGCCAGCGAGGCTGTTTCGACCCCCAATCAGAGTCAGGTCGCGAAAAAGGGAAGCCGTGTCCCTGTAACTCACGTTCAGGAAATCGGTATCGAGCACCGGGTCGCGCAGGCCTGCATGAACCAGACCGTCGCCGATATCGTGCATGTCTGCAAAGCGGTTGACGTGCGGGTCATTGTCGACAGTTGCCCAGGCGTCCCGTAGTTCCGACAGACTCCCCGGCCCAAGTGTAGAGAAGGCAAAAAGCCCGCCCTTGCGCAGCACCCGCGTGACCTCAGTAAACATGGTCCGCACATCATCAATCCATGGCAAAAGCAGGTTCGAAAAAACCAGATCAACCGAGCCTGTTTGCACTGGCAAAGCGAGTGCGTTCGCCTGCAGCCCGAATACGCGTGAAAACCACGTCTGTTTTTTCCTGGCTTGTTGCAGCATTTCATGCGAGGTGTCCAGAACGATAACGCGGCCTCGTTTGAACCGCCGGCAAAGTTGGCGGCCTGCTGATCCGGTCGCACTGCCGAGGTCCAAAATCCATTTTGCATCAATCAGCATCGGGTCCAGTCGGTCCATAAGACCGTCTGCGGTTTTTCGGTGGACGAAATCCACGTCGTCAAAACTTGCCGCTGCGCGATCGAAGCGGCGCTGCAAGTCCCTGAAATTGAGTGTACCTGGCTGTGACTTCATCGCGGCAACAAGCATAACCGTTCTTTACCGCGTGAGCCGGGTGGCTGGCAGCGCCTGTTTATGCCCGGACTGGGAACTTACGCCAGCTGCGCAGCACCGTGGTCCGATGCGAGTGTGCAGGCATGAAAGGAAAACAGGTCATGGCTGCAGCCAGCAGCTTATTGAGGCTTTTCTTACCGCACAGCTGTGTACTTTGTGGACTAAGCCTGGCGGAGGGTCACTTTTGCGCAGCGTGCAGATCCGACCTGCCGTGGACGGGTATTGTCTGTGAGCGTTGCGGGAAGCCACTGGCGGTGCCGTTGCCGCCAGGCGCACATTGTTCCGACTGTCAGCTGCATCCACCGCCCTTTGAGAAGGCCTTTGCGCCGCTTCTGTATACATTTCCGGTAGACGGCGCGCTGAAAGCGCTGAAGTTTCAGCGACAGCTTTTCTATGCGCCTGCCTTCGGCAAACTTATTTTGCCTCTGCTCGCCGAAGCGTTCGGGGATGTGGATGCCCTGTTGCCTGTACCGCTTCACCCACGGCGACACGCGATCAGGGGTTTCAATCAGGCTGCCGAACTGTGTCGGCCGCTGCGCAGGAAGTCCGGGCTACCAGTGATCGGCAATGTCCACCGCGTAAGGTTTACGAGGCCCCAAACAGGACTTGACGCAGCCGGGCGCCGCCGCAACATGAAGGCGGCGTTTGAAGCCCGCGGCAGCCTGCATTTTCGTCACCCACTCGTGGTCGATGACGTGATTACGACCGGCGAGACTTGCCGCCAGCTTGCCGGGACGCTATTGGCCGCTGGGGCAGAGAGAGTCAGCGTGCTGGCTGTAGCGCGTGCGGTACGGACCTGACGACTCAGTTGTCCCGGGTTTGGCCGGGCTCGAACAGGCAGTCCGCCAGCTCTTTTTCGGGTACCTCGTTGAGCCATTCGGGACGTGCGAAATTTCGGTGAATTGCCCGGCCGAGCTTGCCGATCTGCATGCCGTCGACAATCCGATGATCGAAGGTGCCCGTGAGCGGAAGGATGGTCCGAATGACAATTTCACCGTCTCGCACGACAGGCTTCTGTTCCATTTTGCCCATGATGATGACGGCAGGAATCTTGGCAGCGGGGAAGAGCGCCGCCATACCGGTCGTGAGACCGAAACTGCCGATGTCGGAGACAATGAATGATCCGAAGCTGTCTGATGACAGTCCGAGGCGGGGCAGTTCGATGCCGAGATCCATGCTTAGCCACTTCAAAAATTTGAACACGGCGCGACGGAACGGCCAGGGAATGCTATTGAGCAAATATTTATTCCTGGAGGCCTGCGATTCAGCGCCGCCACGACTCTTTTGTGCAAGCTCCCGTATGTCATGCGCGAGATCACTTGCCGGCCTCGCGTGTGCATCATTCACAATAACGGAACTTACACCGGCCCGACTATCGAGCATTACGGGCACCATTACGTTGAGCCGCCTGCGCCCGATAATCCTGCCTCGTCGAATAAAACAATTGAGTTCCGGGACGTCGAACGCGATTGCCCGCGCGAGTACTGCGGTTGTCAGGTGGACCATCGTGATTTTCACACCGGTCCGACGCTGTTCGTCCATGAAGCGTTTTGCGTCGGTCACATCGATGTCGAGACTGCCATAGACACGCGAATCCGACGGCGCTGTATATATTGCGGCGGCGGTGACACGCCACGGTGTGTTGAACCGATCCATGCTCGCGAGGATAGCCGATTTCTGTGACAAGCGACCCTGGTTATGATATGCACAGCGCTACTTGTCCGAATTTGCCCGTCAGGGCAGGTTTTTACAAGTGCCGATAAAACCCTTGGTAGGAGCCCGTCCTGACGGGCGAATTGGTCGTCCTGACGGACGATCTTCGGTATCGGCCCAATATTGGACAGAACATTAAGGACCTGATTATGGAATCATTCGTTAACCAGGTTAACGCAGTCGTCTGGAGTCCTGCGCTTATTTATCTGGCTCTGGGCGCCGGACTGTTTTTTTCCATTCTTACCCGCTTCGTTCAGGTCCGGCTGTTTGGCGAAATGGTCCGCCTCCTGTTTTCCTCGAAGAGTTCTGACCGGGGCATTTCATCCTTCCAGGCATTGGCGGTATCGCTGTCAGGCCGGGTTGGCACTGGCAACATTGCAGGTGTTGCGGCTGCAATCGGTTTCGGCGGGCCGGGCGCCGTTTTCTGGATGTGGATGGTGGCATTCCTTGGTGCATCTACCGCCTATGTCGAATCCACCCTTGGCCAGATCTATAAAGAAGAGGACGAGGGCCAGTACCGTGGCGGGCCGGCCTTCTATATCGAAAAAGCCATGGGGCAAAAATGGTATGCCTGGATATTTGCGGTTACGACGATCATGGCTACCGGCCTGCTGTTACCCGGTGTCCAGGCGAACAGTATCGCCAATGCTGCAGAAGTTGCTTTGGGCACGGGACAGATCATCCATACTGACTTCGGCAGTATGGGCGTCACGAAAATCTCAACAGCCGTTGCTGTCGTAACGGTTCTGGGCTTCATCATCTTCGGCGGCGTGAAGCGCATTGCTCATTTCGCGCAGATCGTCGTTCCGTTCATGGCGCTGGCATACATCTCTGCGGCTGTCATCATTATTATTTTGAACTTTTCCGAGTTGCCTGGAGTGATCAGCCTGATTTTCAAAGACGCATTTACGCCCATGGCGGGTTTCGGCGCAGCTATCGGCTGGGGCGTTAAAAGAGGGGTTTATTCCAACGAGGCGGGACAGGGCACCGGGCCGCATGCGGCAGCCGCGGCCGAAGTGCAACATCCGGCACAGCAAGGACTGGTGCAGGCGTTCTCGGTCTACATCGATACTTTGTTCGTTTGCTCAGCCACGGCTTTCATGATTCTGATCACGGGCGCTTACAACGTGCATGGTGGTGATGGCGGCTTCCTGATTCAAAACCTGGCCGCAGACGTGACGACGGAAAGCCCGGCATTTACTCAATTTGCCGTGGAAAGTGTTTTTCCCGGTGTCGGTAAACCTTTTGTTGCCGTCGCACTTTTCTTTTTCGCGTTTACCACATTGCTCGCTTACTACTACATCGCTGAAACCAACGTCGCTTATCTCAGGCGATTCTTCAAAGTACCCGGTGAGATGGTGATTTTGAAATTGGCGCTGATGGCCTCGGTATTTTATGGGGCAGTGAGGACCGCGAACCTTGCCTGGGGGCTCGGCGACATCGGTGTCGGTCTGATGGCCTGGCTGAACATCATCGCGATATTGATTCTGTTCTTGATGGGAAAGCCGGCGCTCAAGGCGCTAAAGGACTACGAAGCACAAAGAAAAGCCGGCGTCAAAGAGTACAGTTTCGACCCCGATGCTTTGGGAATTAAGAACGCGGATTTCTGGAGCAAAAAAAGTCGTAATGCCTAACGGCAGGCAGACGGCATGTGTTTAGCCTGAATGACGCCACCGCTTGCGCAGGCCCAGCCCACACTGCCGACATTGTCTGTCGCCGTCAAAACAACTGTCTCGCCATTTATAAACGGGTTCGCGGCGTTGCCGTAAAGAATCGTAATGACGCCGCTGCTGTCGGCGGATACTGAAACAACGTATTTACCGGTAATGTTGGCGGGGGCGTCCAGGCCGGCTTCGGCATTGTTGGCCGGAAACGTACCACGGTCCTGGTAAAACTCGGTCACGGCAGATTTTGCGCCACCCGCGACGTTGAGGCCCTCCGCGATCTGGCTGCGGGTCGTGTAATCCAGGTACATCGGAATCGCGATCGCCGCCAGGATGCCGATAATGGCGACGACGATCATTAATTCGATCAGTGTAAAACCGCACTGATTTTTTCTCATGTTCCGCTCCTTGAAACGCAGGCGCATCGGCGTTCATTTGATACGCGGGTTCGGGCCTCCACCCATATCTAAAGCGAGACTTGTGCCACAATTGCGCCTAGCCCCATAAGCGCCTGTTCTAAAGGGGAATAAAAAGTCATTCACCAGTGTACAAGACTTGAAAAAGTCGGCATTCGGGTGGCTGATGTGCCAAATTTCGTCACAATCTGACCGAAACCGTCGCCCGTGTCGTTGTATTGCGTCACATGTTCTACTCCAATGTGTGATGCCAGATAAGCATCGCCGCCAGGGCATGCCGCAGGGCCCCCGAGCGAAACAGGGCCGTGGGAGCGGCTCCCGGGGTCGGTTTTTTGTTGCTCAGGCTGTCGCCCGGTAGCCGCGATTTCTGGCGGCTGAGAGTAAATAGAAGATCAGACCGGCGCCGATAATTCCCAGGCCGAACAACCCCTCTACCGGCTTGTTGATGAGCACGAAAGTCAGGGTCCACCCGGTCAGTGCAAGATAAATCAGTGGCGTTAAGGGATAAGCAAACGTGCGATAAGGGCGCGGCAAATTGGGCTGACGCCATCGCAGCACGAATACGCCAAGCACAGTGGCGAAACTGTTCAGCGCCAAAGTGAAACCCGCGAATACGAGTATGGATTCGAAACTCGAGGTCAGGATGAAAAGTATGGCGAGGCAAGACTGAACAAAGATTGCAGTTGCAGGTATGCCATCCCTGTTTGTTCGTGACAAAAGCCGTAGGGCATGAAAGTCCTCGCCGATCACCTGTAATACACGCGGGCCGGCGAGGGTCATCGCGCTGACCGTGGACACCAGCAACGAGGCGAGCACCAGGCCGGTAAACCGGCCCCCCACATCACCGAACGCAGATCGCGCCGCGATGTAGCCAACTTCAATCTGGCCCGCCATAGCGTCCATGGGCGCGACCCGCAGGAAGACGAAATTCAGCGCCACATACAGGAACATGACGACCAGGGTGCCGGTCATCAGAATAACGGGCAGCGTACGTTGTGGATTTTCGAGCTCGCTGGAGAGATAGGTTGCAGCATTCCAGCCGGTGTAGGCGTAACTGACATAGATAAGGGACACGGCAAATGCGCTGCTCGTCAGTAATACGCTGTCGCCGGCTGCAGGCCAGAAATGGACTGGCTGAGGTACTTTGGCAAACGTCACTGCGGCCAAACAGAAAATAACGATGACGCCGACCTTCAGGATGGTGAAAACGACCTGCAAACCACCGCTATTTCGCCTCGTGCTCGCGTGAACGAGAGTTAGCGCGACGACGAGACTGCAAGCCAGTGCCTTCTGCAGCGCATCGGACGACTCGCCGGGCAAAGCCGAAGTTGTGTACGCCGCAAATGTGATTGCCGCAAGGGCAGTTGGCGCAGCGAATCCGATGGTGACAGACACCCAGCCGGATATGAACCCGGCAGCAGGATGGTAAATTCTCGCCAGGAAATTGTACTCGCCACCGGATCGCGGCAACGCGGCGCCGAGCTCGGCGTATGCCATGGCGCCGCAAACCGCGACGATTCCGCCGACGGCCCAGAGCATCAGCAGAACGAAGCCGGAGCGAATGTCCAGCAGCTGAAAACCAAGGCTCGTGAATACGCCGGTGCCAACCATGTTGGCAATGACGATGGCAATGACGGTCGTAAAACGGAACTTAGCCATGCCCTTGTCGGGCCACTAGGCAGGTAACGCCGGATTAAATGTGTAGTGCAGAACTATGCCGACGAACACCGTCATGCCGATGTAATGGTTATGCAGAAATGCATTGAAGCAGTTTACGGGTTGTCGGTTGCGGGCCAGCCACTGGTGATAGCCCATCAGGATTCCAGTAATAACGACGGACGCGTAATACCAGGCACCCATCTCGGCCATGTTGCCGATAAAAAGAAGCGCCACGAGCATCAGGATTTGCAGTCCGCTGATGACAAAAAGATCTGCGTCGCCGAACAAGATGGCCGTTGATTTGACGCCGATCTTCAAGTCATCTTCACGGTCCGCCATCGCGTAGAACGTGTCATAGATGACCGCCCAGATTAGCGCCGTTCCGAATACCAGCCAGGCCAGTTGTGGCGTCTGTCCTGTTTGTGCGGCAAAGGCCATTGGCACAGCCCAGCCGAAAGCCGCGCCGAGCACGAGCTGCGGAATGGAAACATATCGTTTGATAAACGGATAAGCGACAGTCAGCGCGGCTGCAATAAAGGCGAGAAGCTGTGCCGGCCGATTGAGCATTGCGGCCAGGCCGATAGCAACCAGGGCAAGCGCGACAAACAAGGTAAGCGCCTCCATCGGCGCTACGGCCCCTGAAGCAATGGGGCGGGTACGCGTTCGTTCGACGTAGGGATCGATTTTCCTGTCCGCAAAATCGTTCAGGACGCAACCTGCCGAGCGCATGACGACGACGCCGAGCATGAACACGAAGAAGATACCGCCGTCCGGGTGGCCTTTGCCGGCGAGCCAAAGCGCCCAGAGCGTTGGCCATAACAGAAGCCAGACACCGATCGGCTTATCGAGCCGCATCAGCTGAACATAGTTCGAGAGCTGATTGAGGAAGCCGGGGATAATGCTGCCGTCTGCCTGCCCTTTTATCATTTTCTGAAAGCCTTCGCGGATTGCCTGGTCACGAAGATTATCAGACCTTGCCGTATCGGCCCGCATCGCCGAGCCAGCGGCGGACGATTTCATCGCCTTTGCCGGACGGCGATCTTCGTATCGATTCTGCGACAAGCTGCACTTTGGGCATGAGCTCGGCGTGGCGTACCAGGTCGGCAATTCGGTACTGCGGCAAACCCGTCTGCCGCGTGCCCAGAAGTTCTCCGGGACCGCGGAGTTCGAGGTCTCTCTGCGCAACGAGGAAGCCATCGTTGGTGTCCCGAAGGACAGCCAGGCGGTTGCGGGCAAGCTGACCGAGCGGCGGTTTATACATCAGTACACAATGGCTTTTGGTGCTGCCGCGCCCTACCCGGCCACGGAGCTGATGCAATTGCGATAGTCCCATGCGTTCCGCGTTTTCGATGATCATCAGGGTGGCAGTAGGCACATCCACACCGACCTCGATAACCGTTGTCGCAACCAGGAGTTGAATCTTGCCGTCCTTGAACGCTCGCATCAGCGATTCTTTTGCGGCAGGTTTCATGCGGCCGTGCACAAGACCGACCTGCAGATCCGGTAGCGCCTCGGCCAGCATTTTATAGCTGGCTTCAGCGGCCTGGTAGTCGAGGACATTCGATTCTTCGATCAGCGGACAGACCCAGTAGGCTTGCTGGCCGTTTTTGCAGGACGAACGCACGCGCTCGATGACTTCCGCACGCCGCGTCTCCGGCAGTGCAACAGTTTGTACTGGCTGTCGGCCGGGCGGGAGTTCATCGATGATTGATGTATCTAGATCTGCATAGGCAGCCATGGCAAGCGTTCTTGGTATCGGTGTTGCAGTCATAACGAGCTGGTGGGGGTGTCCCTGTCCCTGCTCGCCTTTTTCTCGCAAAGCCATGCGCTGATGCACGCCAAAGCGGTGCTGCTCGTCGATGACGAGCAGGGCGAGTTGTTTGAACGTAACTCCCTCCTGAAATAGTGCGTGTGTTCCGATGACGAGTGACGCATCGCCACTCGTAATGGCCTCCAGTGACTCGCGCCTTTCCGCCTGGCGCTGGCTGCCGCTCAGCCATGCCGGTTCGATGCCGAGCGGCCGAAACCAGTCAGAGAAATTTCGGTAGTGCTGCTCGGCAAGGAGTTCCGTAGGTGCCATGATGGCGGCTTGTACGCCGCTGGCAATTGCCCTCAGGCATGCGACTGCTGCGACAACGGTTTTTCCGGAGCCGACATCGCCCTGAATCAATCGAAGCATTGGATAAGGCGTTGCAATATCGTCCGTGATCTCCTTGATAACACGTTGCTGGGCAGTGGTCAGCTTGTACGGAAGCCCGCTGATAAAGCGCTCAGCCAGTTTCGCGCCTTCGCGTAATTGAGGCGCGCCTGCGGTTCTGGCGATGTCGCGGAGATTCCGGAGGCTCAGATAATGTGCGAGGAGTTCTTCGAATGCGAGTCGTTGCTGACAGGGGTGTCTGCCCGCATCGATGCTCGCGAGATCCGCATCTGGTGGGGGTTGATGCAAGTAGAGCAATGCGTCGAACAAAGCGGGCATGTCGTATTGTTGGCGAATTTCATCGGGCAACAATTCATCGGGCGGCGAGGCCTTCGCAATCTCTAGTACCTGACCGGCAAGATTTCTGAGCCGGCCCTGCTGCACGCCTTCGGTGGCCGGGTAGATCGGCGTTAGCGAATCGCTAATGACCGGATTCTGGCCGGGCTTGAGAATCCGGTATTCCGGGTGGACCATTTCCAGGCCGGCCGGACCCGTGCGGACATCGCCAAAACAACTGACCGAGACACCTGTTCGAAACTGTACTTGCTGCTGCTTCGAAAAATGAAAAAATCGGAGCGTTATCTGACCCGTACCGTCACCAATACGGACGAGCAGATTGCGGCGGCCGCGATATACGGTTTCCGCAAGCAGGACTTCACCGCTGACGAGACGGCGGCTACCCGCCTGCAGCGGACCGATCCTGGCCAGGGTCGTGCGGTCTTCGTAGCGCATAGGCAACAGGAACAACAGGTCTGCCACGCGGTGCAGACCGAGGCGAGCAAGTTTTGTGTCGAGTGCCGGGCCGACGCCCCGGAGAACGGTTAACGGTGAATCAAGATTGGCGTCGGATTTCTGCACCGGACAGGTAAAGGATCACACGGCGAGAATCGCCTCGGCCTCAATATCCGCGCCCTTTGGCAGTGCAGCGACCCCCAGGGCCGCCCGTGCGGGATATGGCTCCTGGAAATAATCCGCCATTACGCTGTTTACGGTCGCGAAGTTATCGAGATCGGTAAGATAAACCGTAAGTTTCACGATCTGATCGAGCCCTCCGCCCGCTTCTTGCGCGATGGCCTTGAGATTATTGAACACTCGCCGGGCGCGGACTTCGAAATCACCTTCGACAATCTCCATCGTCGCCGGGTCAAGAGGGATTTGGCCTGAGATGAATACGAATTGGCCCGCCCTGATGGCCTGGGAATAAGTGCCGATCGCCGACGGTGCGCCCTCACTCAATATCGCTTCTTTGTTCAAGTTTTTCTCCGTGGTTTTCTCTGTCAGGCGCAGTCTCGCGATACTCGCATGACGTTTTTCATGTTGCGCACTTTTCGCATGACTTTCGCCAGATGCGTCCGATCCTTCACCTGCAAGAGAAACGTCAGCGTGGAACAGTCTTCGTGCCGGCTCAATACGGCGACCTCCTCGATGTTTGAGTCGGAGTCGGCAATTGTTGCAGCCACTTCTGCCAGTACGCCCGTCTTGTTTACAGTTTCCACCTGAATCTGACTGGAGAAGTCACGATCTATGTCTTCTTCCCAGCTAATGGCAAGCCATTTTTCCGGCTGCTTGCGGAAATTGATCAGGTTGCCACAGGAATTACGGTGAATCACGACGCCCCTTCCAGAACTCAGGTATCCCATGACATCATCACCGGGAATCGGGTAACAACACTTTGCGTAACTCACGACCATGCCTTCGGTGCCGGCAATAACGAGACTCGCTGCGGTAGGCTCGGTGTCGCCTTCTCCGTTTACGCCGATCAGGAATCTCGCAGTCAGCGGCGCAAGCCTCTCGCCCATGCCGAGTTGTTCGAAAAGCTCGGACGTATCCTTGAGGTCCAGTTCGTCGAGCCCCTCCCGCATTCGAACCTTGCCGACCTTTCGAAGCGACGAATTGAGGTCTTTCAACGAGCGATCGAGCAGGCGCTTGCCCAAATCGATTGACTCGCTCGAGCGCATATTCTTCATATGCTGGCGAATCGCAGACCGCGCTTTGGCCGTAACGACAAAAGTCACCCAGTTGGGATTCGGCTTGGCACCCCGGCTGGTAATTATCTCGACCGTCTGGCTGTTCTGCAGTTGTGTTCTCAATGGCACGAGATGTCGATCGACCTTTGCGGCCACGCAGCGATTTCCGATGGCGGTATGTACCGCATAAGCAAAGTCGACCGTGGTCGAGCCCTTGGGCAAAGGCATGATATCGCCGGTCGGCGTAAACACATAAATCTTGTCGGGAAACAGGTCTACCTTGACGCTTTCGAGAAACTCTTCCGAACTGCCGGACTGCTGAATCTCGACAAGGTGGGTGAGCCACTCCCGTGCCCGCCGCTGCGGTGTTGCGCTCGTCTTGTCCTCCGCTTTGTATTGCCAGTGTGCGGCAACGCCGGATTCGGCGACCCGGTCCATCTCCACGGTGCGAATCTGCACCTCGAGCGGCAGCCCTTTGGGGCCGAACAAGGTTGTATGCAGAGACTGATAACCGTTAAGGCGCGGAATGGCTATGTAGTCTTTGAATCGACCTGGCATGGGTTTATACAGTCCGTGCACGAGACCCAGCACCTGGTAACAGGTATTGACGTCATTGACGACAATGCGAAAACCATAAACATCGACAACGTCGCTCAATAAGCGCCTCTTCTCCGCCATTTTCTTGTAAATGCTGTAAAGATGCTTTTCCCGGCCGACGACCTCTCCCTCAATACCTTCAGTTTCCAGAGCCTTCTGCAGGCCTTCGGAAATTTTCTTGACGATCTGGCGTTGATTGCCCTTGCTTTTCTTCAGCGTGTTTTTCAGCACGCGATGACGGAACGGGTATAGATAACGAAAGCCGAGTTCCTCCAGATCAACCTTCATGTGGTTGATGCCGA